>CBINPH010000078.1:0-10355 GCA_966252445.1 uncultured Chitinophagaceae bacterium
GTTAACGTCGTCGGTGGTCAGCCCGAAACGGCCGAGGGCTTCCTTGTGGACGTTGATGTCCAGGTATCGGCCCCCGGTGATCTGTTCCGGATAGAGATCGGTGATCCCCTGTATGCACCGCAGTTCATGGGCGATGGATTGCGCGAGCCGGTAAATGGTGTCCAGGTTCTGCCCGAAGATTTTGACCCCGGCATCCGTGCGGATACCTGTGGACAGCATATTGATGCGGTTGACAATAGGCTGGGTCCATCCGTTGGTGATGCCGGGTATGGTGAGCTTTTCATTGAGCTGGCTGATGATCTTGTCTTTGGTCATGCCGGGACGCCACCGGCGCTTTGGCTTCAGCAGCACGATGGTTTCTATCATGTTGACCGGCGCATTGTCGGTGGCAGACTCTATGCGGCCGGCTTTGCCCAATACATGATCCACCTCCGGGAAGCTGCTGATGATCTTGTCCTGCACCCGGAGCAAACGCGCCATTTCTGCCGGGGAGGCGTCGGGCAAGGCCACGGGCATGAACAGGATGGAGCCTTCATCCAAAGGAGGCATGAATTCGCTGCCCATCCGGGTCAGCAGGCCGATGGATACGATCAGGGCTGCGGCGTTGATCGCCAGCACCGTTTTTTTCCATTCCAGGCACCAGGACAAGAGCGGTTTATACAGGCCGACGAGGGTACGGCTCACCGGATTTCGGGACTCCGGGCGCATTTTCCCCCGCATCAGCAGCGCCATCAGCGCCGGGATAAGCGTCATGGCCAGGATCATGGAAGAGCCCATCACCAGGGTCTTTGTCCAGGCCAGGGGATGGAACAATTTTCCTTCCTGGCCGCTCAGCATAAAGACGGGAATGAAGGAGACGACAATGACGACCACGGCATACACCACCGGCTTGCCGACCTGCTGGGCAGCTTTTTCAATGACGGCGATCCGGTCCTGGTCGCGAGGGCTTGAAGGTTTCATGGCTGTAGCGTTTAAAAAGTATCCTCCGTCAGATGCCGGTAGGCATTTTCGACCATGACAATGCCATTGTCGACGATGACGCCAATGGCAATGGCGATGCCGCTCAAGGACATGATGTTGGACGAGAACCCCATCCACCGGATCAGGATAAAGGCGGTCAGCACGGAGACGGGGATACTGATGATGACGACGAGGGCGCTGCGGAAGTGCAGGAGGAAAACCACCACCACCACACAGACCAGGAGTATTTCTTCGACAATGGTGCGCCTGATGCTCCGGATAGAGGCCTCGATCAGGACGCTGCGGTCATAAGCCGTGCGGAAAGACACGCCGGCAGGGAGCCCTTTCTGCAGCTCCTTCAGCCGGGCTTTTACGGCTCTGATTACCGCATCGGCATTGGCGCCCTGCCGCATCAGGACTACCCCGCCGACGGCTTCCCCGTCCCCGTTTTCATCGATGATGCCGAGGCGCTGGTCCCCGCCCATTTGGACGTCACCCAGGTCCCTGATGCGGACCGGAACCGTTCCCCGCGTGGCGACAGGCAGACCGGCGATGTCCGCACGGCTGTGGAGATAGCCCAAGCCCCTCACGACATAGTTGGTGCCGTTGATATCCAGGGAGCGCCCGCTGACATCGTTGTTGTTCTGCTTCACCGCCCGGATGACTTCTGCCAGGCTGATCCGGTAATGGTTGAGCTTGTGCGGGTCGAGGATAATCTGGTATTGTTTCTGGAATCCCCCAAAGGAGGCGATCTCGCTGACGCCCGGGACACTCTGCAGGGCGAATTTGATATACCAGTCCTGGAGGGCGCGTTGTTCACCCAGGTCATAGCCCGGTGCATGAAGGGTATACCAGTACACCTGCCCTACGCCGGTCGCATCCGGACCCAGGGTCGGCACGACGTCTTCCGGCAGGAGGCTTTGCGCATAGTTCAGCCGCTCCAGGACGCGTGTGCGCGCCCAATAGGGGTCGACCCCATCCCGGAACACCAGGTAGATGAAGCTCATCCCGAACATGGAGGTGGCCCGGATGTCTTTGACTTGCGGAATGCCCTGGAGGTTGGTCACCAGCGGGAAAGTGACCTGGTCTTCCACCAGCTGCGGGTTGCGGCCCTTCCAGGATGAGAATACAATGACCTGGTTCTCGGAGAGATCGGGGATGGCGTCTACAGGTGTGTGGATCATGCAGTATAGGCCGTAGGCGATCAAAGCGCATGTGCCTGCCACTACGATGTACCGGTTGTGGACAGACCAGGCAATAAGTTTGCTGATCATGACGAATAGCTTTTCCTTGAGATGCTTGGCGTCCGTGAGGGAACGCCATGAGATGGCCGCAGAAGGTCCGGGACACTTCAGCATGCCGGCAACCGGGCCTGTGAAAGGCGCCTGGTCAGGAAAAGCCGGGAATCAGATCTGGAAACGGCAGTTTGTCAGGTAGACCGGAGGGCCTGCCGGAAGCGGGGGCGGGTGCACCGAAAAGTGGCCGGCGAGGGAAGGCCGGGAAGGCGTGAGCGCAGGGGAGGGAAAGAGGATGCCGGCGAAAGCCCCAGGGGTCAGCACGCTGGGAGACTCCCGGCTTTGATCATGGCTCACGCTGATCGGCGTGTGTACGTCGCGGCAACAATTGTTTCCCCAGTAGCTGGCCTGCATGGGACAGGAGGGGCGCTGAGCCGTGGCGACCGTACCGAAGCTGACGGCTACCTGCGCCAGCTTTCCACAGCAGTAGTGCAGGGTCACCCCGGTGTGCAGGGAGGCAGCCAGGTACAGGAAGCACAGTATGGCGGCGCAGGTCTTTTTCATCAGCTCAGCAAAAGTACCTTTTTTTCATGGCAAACGTCCGCGGCGGGGCGGCTACGACCGGCGCAAGGTTTGCGAACGCCGGCGGCCACCCGGCGGGCGGGAGCGGAGGCTGTGATATAGCATGACCAGTACAGGGGTTCCCAGGGCGCCCCAGGACAACAGGTCCCAATAGCCGTCCCCGATCAGGGCCATGAGCAGGCCTGCCAGGCTGAGCATGGCGATCAGCAGGGGCATCCCCCAAAGTCGGCGGAAGGAATCAGGCCGGGTCATGATGCGCAGGTGTTAGGGATGACGCCAGAGTTTGCTGGGCCTCCTCCGGCAGGGCAGGCGCAGGCCCGGCGCCGGCACCGAGGCGCCGCAGCTGCCCGCGGGCGGCACGGATGCGGGAAAACCAGAGGTAAAGCCCGCTCAGCAACACCACGATGGTGGCCAGGTCCAGCAATGCCCAGAGGATCTTCAGGGGCAGGCCCCCATAGTCCCCGAAATGCAGGGGCTGGGAGAGGAACAGGGTATTGACGTACCAGGGCATGGGGCGCATGTCCGTCAGCTGCCCCGTCTGGGCATCGACCAAAGCCGGCATGGCCAGCCTCGACGTCAAGGGGGTGTTGCCCTGCATGAATACGGCGTAATGATGGCGGCTGGTGAAGGGAGTGCCCGGGAAGGCCACCAGGGCGGATTGCATGTCCGGGGCGGCTGCTTCGGCGACACGCACGGCCTTCTCCAGGGAGCTGTACGGCAGCGGGGCGGGGGGCTGCCCCCGGTAGGGGGCGGTCATCTCAGCCAGCTGACCCCGTTGCCAGAGGCCCAGCACCACGTCGGAGAGGGTGTTGATGACCCCCGTTATGCCCACCACCATGACCCAGGTCAGGGTGACGATACCCAACAGGTTGTGCATATCCAGCCAGCGCAACCGCCTGGAACGGCCTTTCCGCACCATGCCGAAATCGTATTTTTTCATGATGGGGCCGTAGAGCATCACCCCCGAACAGATGGCAACGATAAAAAGGATGCCCATGAGGCCGAGGAACAGCTTGCCGGGAAGCCCGGCAAACATCTCGACATGGAGCTCCAGCATCGTATACATGAAGCCCTCGGTGGGGTCGGGGCGGGGAATGACCTTTCCGTTCCGGTTGTCCAGGGTCACGTATTGGTCGGCGTCCGGCGGGGCATCTATGCGGGGGGCAAAGGAGAAATTGATCTCATGGGGATGCGCTTTCAGGTCCCAATAGGCATACCGGGCCACCTGGCCCGGATACACCGCGGCCGCTTCGCTGAGCAGGGTGTCGAGGCTGACCAGGGGACTCCCCTCGGGAATGGGGGCGGCGCCCCCTTTATTCTGGGTCCACGCTTCAATCTCCTCGTAAAAGATGAGCGGAAGCCCGGTCAGGCAGAGCATGAGCAGAAACAGCGTACAGATCAGGCTGGTCCACTTATGCCACCAGAACCAGCGCCGGGCGGACCGGATGGTCACGAGCATAACACAGGTTTAACCCTGCAAAGGTAGACGGCTGGCCGGCCCGCCGCGGAACGCATCGGGAAATTACCTTCTCAAAAGAGGAAAAGATCGGCGTCCGTCGGGACGCCGGGGTCTTTAGCGCCCGAAGAGGATGAAGGCCACGATCAGGGTAATGATGATGTTGAAGCCCTGGGCGATGACGAAGCCATACAGGGGTTTTTTGTTCTCTTTGTTGAACAGTTCGGAGAACTTGGTTTCCAGCCCGATGCTCGTAAAAGCGAGGACAAACCACAGCCCCTGCAATCCCCGCAGGCTTCCGCTGACCTGATCCTTGGTTTCGGCGGATAAGATAAAGGAAAACAGCAGGGAAGCCAGCACGAAACCGAGGACGAACTTGGGGAAACGGGCCCAGATGGTCCCGAGCGTGGGCTTCGTGTGGGGATCCGCGGCCTTGTCGTTCTTCGTATAGGTCCAGTAGATCGAAATGGCGAAAGCGGCAATGCCCAGGAGCACATTCTGGGAAAATTTAACAATGGTACTGATCTGCAGGGCGGTGTCTCCCACCAGCGTGCCCGCGGCGACCACGGCGCCGGTGGTGTCGATGGTGCCGCCCAGCCAGGCCCCGATGACCGCTTCGGGGAAGCCGAAGTAATTCCCGATCATGGGCAGGAAGATCATCATCGGGATGGCAATGATGAGCACCATGGAGATGACGGAAGACAGCTTCTTGGAATCCCCTTTGATGGCCCCCGACGTGGCGATGGCCGCGGAAACGCCGCAGATGGATACCGCGCTGGAGATCATCATCGTGAGCTCGGGATCCACTTTCAGTTTCCGGCATATCCAGAAGGCAAAATACCAAACGGAGAGGATCACCACGACGGCCTGCAAGAGTCCCAGGGAGCCGGCCTTAAGGATGTCGGCGAAAATGACGCGCACACCCAGCAGGACCAGGCCGATTTTCACAAAGAGTTCCGTAGACAGGGAATTCCGAAGCCAGTCCGGAAGCTTGAAGAGGTTGCCTACCAGGAGGCCGATGGCCAGGCTGAAGATCACCGCTTCCAGATTGAGGCCTTCCAGACGGGTATTCCCCGAGGCGATCATGGCGACAATGGTCAGCAGAAAGATGACCGGAAAGCCGGCCAGGAACTGTTTGACGGACCGGCCGGTGAGATAGATGCCCACGGTCGCCAGGATAAAGACAAATATAAACTGCAGCAGGATGGCTTTCAGGTTGGCTGCAGAGAAAATGATGGTGGCCAGGTCGTGACCGGTGGTCCACCGGATGGTCGGCACGGTCAGCAGTACGCCGCCGAGCGCCAGGGCGATGATGCCGAACCCAAGGATCACAGAGGTCCAGTCTTCTTCGATGAGAAGTCGGCTTTTGGCTGTTGTCATGGTCAAAGGTGTTTAACAGTTACAGGTGGAAAGATGGTAGGCTACGGCGCGGGAAAACTCGCCCGGGAGCCGCAAAAGAACGGCCTCTGAAGGCTATGGAGCGCCTGCAAGGGTCAGGAAGAAAAACACAGATTGATGATTTGAGGAGCGAAGTTACATTACGGGATTGAAGATTCATAACGCGGCGGATCGCGGCTGTGTACAGGCCGGCGGATGTCTTGTGGAAAAATTATGTTGTGAATTCAAGGAGGGTTGCAATATCTTCGTCACACCCGCGGCCTGGTGGCGAAAGGACTCCCCATGTTGGTTACGTACGGGTTCCTGGCCAGCTGATCAGGAGGTGTCATGGTTGCCGGGGCATTGAAAATTTGCATGGATGAATACACCCGATACTGGAGACCAGTCCACTGCCCCCCATGACCAGGCATTCTTGCTCGCCGGCCTCAGGCAGGGAGACCCCGTGGTTTTCCGGATCATTCATCGGTTGTACTGGCGAAAACTTTTTAACCTGGCTTACCATTACCTGCGTTCGGTACCCGATGCAGAGGACGTGGTGCAGGATGTTTTCATATCCCTGTGGGCCAGGCGCGAAAAGCTGGAGCTTCGCGGCCCGCTGGACCATTATCTGGCCCGCTGCGCCAAGTTCACGGCTTTCTTCTACCTGAAGGTCAGCCGTCGCCGCGCTGAAATGATCAACCGGTCGGCTCCCGCGCTGTCCAGGGTGGCGGACCACGGCACGGAGGAATACCTGGGATCCACATACCTCCAGGACTATCTAGGCGCGCTGCTGGCCTCCCGGTCCGAGCGTACCCGGGACATTTTTTACCTGAGCCGTTATGATGGCCTGACCTATCCCGAGATAGCCCAGCGGCTGCAGATCTCCGTGAAAACGGTGGAGTACCATATTTCGGTGGCCTTGAAAAAAGTGGCCACGGGTAAATTCTAAAGGGGTGCGCTGCGGCCGGTCTTCCGGGGCCCCAGCTCCGCTGCTGCATGGCCGGCTTTTTTTTCTTGTCTTTAGGGTATACGCCCTTTTTCACACACTATATGCATGTAGGGAGGTCCGGATGCACGGGTATCTGTTGTCCGCCGGTGATCTGTACCGTACCGCACACGCCCACAACATGAACGGATCAGCATCCTTAACCCGTCAATCAGCGTCCGCCTATGGACATAGGCGGACGGGCCGGTGTCGGTGGGCAAGCCCCCCATTCACACGCAAGAAGTACATGGATTATGGCTCCCATCGATAGGACCCTGCTGGACAGATATATGCAGGGAGCATGCAGCCCCGAGGAAGAAGCCTTGGTACATCGGTGGCTGGACGAAGAAGACCTGGAGGATTATCCGGAAGTGTGGGCAGAGCCGCGTTATGCCCGTCATGGGCAGCGGGCCTGGCGCCGGCTGGCACGATCGACGACCGAGTTGCAGGTGGCCTCCGCGGGCGGGGCTAGGCCATGGACGAGGCTGGGCCGGGTGGCCGCTGCAGCGGCCCTGGTGGGCGGGCTGACCCTGGCGGCGTATTTCAGCTTCCTGTACAGCGGGTTCCGGAAAGTATACCAGACGGCTTTCGGCGAGATCCGCAGCATCAGCCTGGAGGATGGCACCACGGTGACCCTGAATGCCTGCTCCGTGTTGAAGATCGATAAGGATTTTAACCGCCAGGCGAGGGAAGTATACCTCCAGGGAGAGGGATATTTCAAGATCGGGCAGCAGGCCGGTAAGCCCTTTGTGGTGCATGCCGATAAGCTGTCGGTGACCGCCCTGGGAACCGCTTTTGATGTGACGGCCTTCCCCGATGAACCCGAGATCGCGGTGTCGCTGCGGGAGGGCAGTGTGTTGGTCGAGCCCCTGGCGGCAACCCATGAAAGGCGGCGGGTGGTGCTGACGCCGGGAGAGGAGGTTGTTTTTAGCCGGAAGACCACCGCCATGGAAGTCAAATCCTACAACGCCAAGGAACGGGTCTCCTGGCAGCGGCAGATCATCTATTTCGAAAATGCGGATATCCGGGAAGTGCTCAATAAGCTGTCGAGATTTTATGGCGTGACTTTCGATACGGAACGGCTGAAACCCCGCAAATGGCGGCTGACGGGGGAATACCGCAACGAGACGCTCCGCGATGTACTCGAGAGCTTATGCTTCAATTACAACCTGAAATACATGATGGAGGGACAGCATGTCATTTTGTATGAACAATAACATCAAACCTATGCCTATGTGTCATCTCGACAGCAGTTAAAAAGCCGGTAAGCTACAAGGCTTACCGGCCAGCTTATCGGTAAAAAGCGACCTCGGGCAGGATGTAGGAACCCGTTGCCAAAGGATCGCATTTTTCACGCGAACAACGTAAATGTATGAAAAAAAGGTTATCGCACACTATTGTTATGTGTACAAGGTATTTTCTCTGTTGTTTCCTTGTATTGCTCGTTGCCATTAATACCTTGTTCGGCAAAAACGTCACTGCCCAGTTAAATGAGACCATCCGCGGAGATTTCCGCTCCGTTTCGGTAGGCGCCATCTTTTCGCTCATTACCCAAAAGACGTCCCTGACCTTCATCTACGATGCCCGGGATATTGACAAGGATGCCGTGGTGCACCTGGCCTCCAGGGAGCTGACCGTGGCCATGATGCTGGACAGCCTGGGTGAACGGCTGCACTGGAAATTCCGGAAGATCGGTAATACGCTGGCCGTCAAGAAGGTTTCGGGGGCCAAGAGTACATCCTCACCGCCTACCCACACCCGGCCCCTGGCGGCCCTGACCGCGCTGGTGCCCGTCCGGCCGCTCGAGGTCCGGCGGCAACTCTACATACCGCCGCCCTTTACCGTCACGGGGACCGTGACGGACAGCGCAGGCAACCCGCTCCCCGGCGTCACGGTTAAAGTCAAAGGCGCTGCCGTCGGCACGATTACAGATGCCAATGGTCATTATGAGAGTGAGGCACCGCAGCAGGCTACCCTGGTCTTTTCTTACGTGGGGTATAACAATACTGAAATCAGCATCGGGGGCCGGCAACAAGTCGATGCCTCGCTGACCGTGTCGGCCAGCGGCCTGAACGAGGTGGTCGTCGTCGGGTATGGTACCCAGGCCAAGGCGACGATGACAGGCGCGGTATCCACCGTCTCCATGGCATCCCTCAAGCAGGCGCCCGTGGTCAACTTTTCAAATACCCTGGCGGGCAAGTTGCCCGGGGTGGTGACCATCAACAACAGTGGCGAGCCGGGCGAAGATGGCAGCACCATCCTGATCCGCGGCAACCATTCCCTGGGGAACAACGCCCCGCTCATCGTCATCGATGGGGTGCCCAACCGGGGCGGGGGGCTGGACCGCCTGAGTCCCAATGACATCGAAAACATCAGCGTGCTGAAGGATGCCACGGCCTCGATATATGGTTCAGAGGCTGCCAACGGGGTGATCCTGATCACGACCAAGCACGGGCGCCGCAACCAGGCTCCGGAGTTCACCCTGAACATCAACCAGGGTTACAATCAGCCGACCCGGATCCCCCACATGGCCGATGCGCCGACCTAAATGACCATGCTCAACGAGGTGGCCCTGTTCAACGGCAGGAACGCCCCGTTTTCCGAGGAAGAGATAGCCGCCTACAAGAACCCGGACAGGGATAAGTGGCTGTATCCCAGCACCAACTGGTTCGATGCCGCCCTGAAGGATATGTCTCCCCAGACCCGTGGGGACCTCTCGGTGCAGGGCGGGTCGGAAAACCTGACCTATTTCCTGTCCCTGGGGGCCCAGACCCAGGAAGGCTATTACAAGCGCAGCGCCACCCGCTATGACCAGTTCAACCTGCGCAGCAATATCGAAGGCCAGATCACGAAGAACCTGAAACTGGGCTTTGATCTCAGCGGACGCAAGGAAGACCGTAATTTCCCGACCGTGTCGGCCGGGCAGACCTTCCGCATGCTCATGCGGGGCCGCCCTACCGATCCGGCGTACTATCCCAACGGCCTGCCGGGACCGGACCTGGAGAACGGCGTCAACCCCGTCGTAACCGGGACCACGCAAACAGGTACTCACCGGAACCAGCAGTATTACCTTACCGGCGACCTGTCGCTGGACCTGACCATACCGGGCTTTACCGGCTTTGATATTCAGGGCCATATTTCCTACAACAAGGAATTTCAGGAGATCAAGGATTGGCATATTCCCTGGACACTCTACAGTTTCGATAAGCTCGGTTATTCCAACAACGGGATGAAGGATCCGGAACAATTTCTGCTGGCCGCGGCCAAAGGACCCAAGGATCCTGAGTTGACCCAGACTTATTACCAGCAGGAGAAGCTCCTGGAGAACATCGTCGCCAACTACAAGCGCAGTTTCGGGGACCATTATATAGGCCTCATGGTGGGCGGTGAGCTGCAGCGGTTCAGGGACAATACCTTCAATGCCTTCCGCCGGCATTTCATATCAACGGCTATTCCCGAGCTTTTCGCCGGCGGACAGGATGACTGGAGCAACGGCGGCTCTGCCGCCCACGGCATCCGGGAGAGCTTTTTCGGCCGGGCCAACTACAATTACAAGGGCCGGTATCTCTTCGAATTTGTAGGCCGCTATGACGGGTCATACCTGTTTCCGCCGGACAGCCGCTTTGGCTTCTTCCCTGCGCTTTCCGCAGGATGGAGGCTCACGGAAGAGCCCTTCTTCAAAGATCACATCCGCCTGTTCAATGAGCTCAAGCTCCGGGCCTCTTGGGGGAAAACGGGGAACGACATCGGCAATCCCAAT
>CBINPH010000079.1:0-10282 GCA_966252445.1 uncultured Chitinophagaceae bacterium
AAAAATGTCGCTAAGCCGCAAGCGGCGGGGCCAGGAGCGTCTGGCAGCTAGCGGCGCGCCCAATCCGGCCTGGGCGCGGGGCGCTCCACTTTGCTACTTTTCGCCCGAAATCGGGCTGGAACAACTGCTCGGCCTGAACCACGCGCAGGCGCTTTTCCGCCAGTTCGGGGAGCTGGGCCTGATGGGGGTACTGGTGCCCGAAGCCTATGGCGGCGCCAGCATGGGCTACCCCGAATACGTCACGGTCATCAGCGAGGTGAGCCGCCTGTGCGGCGCCATAGGGCTGAGCCTCGCCGCCCACAACTCGCTGTGCACCGGTCATATCCTCCAGTTCGGCAATGAAGCGCAGAAGCGCCGCTACCTGCCGCGCCTGGCCTCCGGCGAATGGATCGGCGCCTGGGGTCTCACCGAGCCCGGCACGGGCTCTGACGCCGCCAACATGCGCTGCACGGCGCGCCGCGACGGCGACCAGTGGGTGCTGAACGGCACGAAGTGCTGGATCACCCACGGCCTCTCCGGGGAACTCGCCGTGGTCATCGCCCGCACCGGCGAGGCGGGAGACAGCCATGGCATGAGCGCCTTCATCGTGGAGCGGGGCAGCCCCGGCTTCCGCGGCGGAAAAAAGGAAAACAAGCTGGGCATGCGCGCCAGCGAGACGGCGGAGATGATCTTCGAGGACTGCCGGGTTCCGGCAGAGAACCTGATCGGCGCCCCCGGCGAGGGTTTCATACAGTCGCTGAAGGTGCTCGACGGAGGCCGCATATCCATCGCGGCGCTGGCGCTGGGCATCGCCCGTGGGGCTTACGAGGCCGCCCTGCAGTATGCCAAGGAACGGGAACAGTTCGGGCAACCCATCGCCGCCTTCCAGGGCATTTCCTTCAAGCTCGCCGACATGGCCACCGAGATCGAGGCCGCCGCCCTGCTGACCGGCCGGGCCGCCGCCCTCAAACAGGCGGGGCAAAAGATGACGCGCGAGGCCGCCATGGCCAAGTACTACGCCTCGGAGGTCGCCGTGCGCGTGGCCACCGAGGCGGTGCAGATCTTCGGCGGCAACGGGTACACCAAGGACTACCCCGTGGAAAAGTACTACCGCGACGCCAAGCTCTGCACCATCGGGGAAGGCACCTCGGAGATCCAGAAGATCGTCATCGCCAGGGAAGTGCTGCGCGAGCTGCGCTGAGCAACCTGCCTCAGCCCAGGTAAGACCGCAGCATCCAGGCCATGCTCTCGTGCTCCTTGAGCAGGCCTGTCAGGAAATCGGCGGTGCCGATGTCCTTGTATTTTTCCTCCACCTCGCCGATGTGGGTCCGCAGCTGGCGGATGAGCGTCTCGTGGTCCTCCAGCAGGTACTTGATCTGCCGGGTCTGGTCGTCGGTATATTCCGGCTCGTCCAGGCTGGCCAGCTTCAGCAGGTCCTTTACCCGGCCGGTGGCGTGGTGGCCGATCTTCCGCACCCTTTCGGCGACCTCGTCGATGAGTCCCTGCAGGACCGTATACTGCCCTTCGTAGAACTTGTGCAGTTCCATGAAGCTCGGCGAGACGATGTTCCAGTGAAAATTGCGCGTCTTGGCGTAGAGGATGAACTCGTCGGCCAGGAGCTTGTTCAGCAGCAGGGCCACCGCCTTGCTGTTCTTGTCGGAAATACCGATGTCTGCTTTCATATGCTGATTGTTGTTAAGCACCTGACCGGCGGCGGCCAAACCCGGGCCCGGGAAATAAACAGGCGGTCCGCGCGTTACTCCATAAAACCCATAATCCGAAAACCATGTGGCTGCCTTGCCTTCTCGCCCTGTCTCTCGCTGCCCCCTTTGTCCTCCCCCCCGCGACCGGCCCCGGCGACGGGCGGCTCGATCCCGCCCGCATTGACCGTTCCAAGGTATTCCTGTTGATCGACAAATCCAACTACCGGCTCTATCTTTACGAAGACACCCGGCTGCTCAAGGCCTACAAGGTGGTCTTCGGCGCCCATGTTCGCGGTGACAAGCTGCAGGAAGGGGACAAAAGGACCCCCGAAGGCACCTTTCATATCGTGGACAAGCGCTACGACGGCCGCTGGAGCCGCTTCCTGCTGCTCGACTATCCCAACGAGCGTTCCCGCGAAAAATTCCGGGAGCGCAAAGCCCGGGGCCTCATCCCGGCCGGCGCCCGCATAGGGGGCGGCATAGGCATCCACGGCACCCGCCCCGGCGTACAGCAGGCGGTAGACCTGCGGGTCAACTGGACCAACGGATGCATCTCCATGAAAAACGCGGATGTCAACGAACTCTTCAACATCGTCCTGGAGGGCACGCCAGTCGTGATCCAGCCCTGAGCTCCTGCCGTCCTGACCCGGGGCCACAGGGCTTCCGTCTGCGCCAGCGGGCCGCGCACCCCGTTTACCCCTTTCCCGTTCCGCCGGGCTCTTTTCCGGGGCGCCGGCCAAAAGCCGGTGCGTATGGGGTTTTACGGCGCAGTTTATAAATATAGAGTATTTTAGCGCAAAATTATCCTTGGCGGATGGAGTACGAGATCAAACAACTGGGTAAATTCAAGTTTGTAGAAGAGGGGGAGGGAGAACCGCTGGTATTGTTGCATGGCCTGTTTGGGGCCCTCAGCAACTTCAAGGACCTGATCGAGCATTTTCGTCATCATACCAAGGTAGTCGTTCCCATACTGCCGCTGTACGACATGAACATCCTGGAGACCACCGTCGGTGGCCTGGCCAAGTTCGTTCACCGCTTCATGGAAGCCCGCGATTACCACAACGTGCACCTCCTGGGCAACTCCCTGGGCGGCCACGTGGGCCTGGTATACGCCCTGCACCATCCCTCCCGTGTCAAGACCATCATCCTCACGGGCAGTTCGGGCCTTTTCGAGAACGGCATGGGAGAGACCTATCCCAAGCGGGGCAACTACGAGTTCATCAAGAAAAAGACGGAACTCACCTTCTACGACCCCAAAGTGGCCACCAAGGAGCTGGTCGACGAGGTCTTTGAGATCGTCAACAACCGGCTGAAGGCCATCAAGATCATCGCCCTGGCCAAGTCGGCGATCCGGCACAACCTCGGCGAGGAGTTGCGCGAGATCCAGAAGCCCACCCTGCTCATCTGGGGCCGCGACGACACCATCACCCCCCCCATGGTCGCCGAGGAGTTCCAGCGCCTGCTGCCCCATGCCGAGCTGCACTACATCAACGAATGCGGCCATGCGCCCATGATGGAGGTGCCGGCCGAGTTCAACCGCATCCTCGAACAATTCCTCCAGAAGCACCGGCAATAACCTTCCGTTCCCGGCCTCCTTTCTGTGGCGCCGTTAAACCAGGCCCCCCCTGCCGTTGTCATAGGATAGAACGCCGACCCCTGTCCCGGCGCCCGGCCATATGACGAGCGGGCGCCGGAATTGGAAAAAGCGTTGTAGATTGCCCCCGATGAGAACGCAGGAACTCATATCGGCCCTGGTCCCGGTCATCAACCGGCGGGACACCGTCTCCAAGGCGCAGCGGCTGATGAACGAGTTCCATGTCTCCCAGCTGCCCCTGGTCGAGGACCGGGAATACCTGGGGCTGCTCGAGGAATCTGCAGTCCTGGACTGCGAGAACCCCGAGACCCTGGTCGAGAACCTGCCCATCTCCCATCTCAAGCCGGCCGTGGGCGCCGGCGTGCATTTTTTCGAGGCCCTCAAGCTCGCCGGCGACTTCAAACTCAGCGTGATCCCCGTCGTCGGGGCCGACGGCGGCTACCTCGGGGCCATCACGCAGGAGAACCTGGTGTTCACCCTCTCCCACTTCAACGGCGTGGCCGAGGGAGGTGGCCTGGTGGTGCTGGACATGGACCGGCACGATTTCATGCTGTCGGAGATCGCCCGCCTGGCCGAGAGCGAGGACATCCACCTGCTGAGCGTCTGCACCTTCGACGATCCCTCCACGGGGCGCCTGCAGGTGCTGCTCAAGACCGACCGCCGCGACCTCAACCACTTCATCGCCACCCTGGAGAACTTCCGGTACCACATCAAGGAACGTTTCCATGAAGCCGGCGAACAGGACGAGCTGCAGCGGAACTACGACCTGCTGATGACCTATCTCAACATGTGAGGGGCGCCGCCCCCGCAGGACACCACCGCTTCCCGTTTTTCCCATGTCCTCAATTAGGCCTACTTTTAACCGGTCGAAACGAAACCTGCAACCGTCAACAGCGTTCATGTCGCCGAAGTCCGTTCCCCTATTGCTCTGGTTGCTGCTCTGGTCTACCCTGGCGTCCGCCCAACAGCCGCGGAAGCCCTGGCTCACTGTCACCCCCATACATGAAGAGCCGCAGTCGCGCCGCAGCCACATCACCGAAGACCACACCGGCGATACCAGCTGGCTGATGGTGCGGCGCGTCGTCATCGCCGGCAACCGGAAGACCAAGGAATCGATCATCCTGCGGGAGATGAACATCCACCCGGGCGACACCCTGTATGGCAGCACCCTGGAGGCCTTCCTGGAGGAAAAGCGCCAGCAGCTGCTCAACACCTCCCTGTTCCTGACCGTCAACCTCTTCCCGGTCCGCAGCGATCCGCACGTGGTGGACATCCACGCCGAGGTCTTCGAGCGCCAGTATTTCCTGGCCATCCCCCTGCTGAGCCTCTCGGACCGCAACTTCAACGTGTGGTGGGTCGACCAGCATCACCGCCTGGACCGCCTCAATTACGGCGTCAAGGTCTACGAGAACAACCTGACCGGCAACAACGACCGCCTGGGCCTCACCCTGCAGCACGGGTATACGCGGCAGTACGCCCTGCGTTACCAGCTCCCCTATTTCGACAAGACCCTGCACCAGGGCCTGGGCGTATACGTTAGCTACAGCCACAACCGGGAGGTGAACTACGCCAGCGAGCACAACAAGCAGGTCTTCCTCAAGCAGGACCGCTTTCTCAAGCAGCAGTTTGCCCTGGGCTTCAATTATACCTACAAGAAGGCCATCCGGCTCGTCCATACCGTCTCCCTCAGCTACAACGCCTTCAAGGTGAAGGACACCGTCCTGGAGCTCAACCCCGGTTTCTTTCCCAACGGGGACCTCACCCAGCAGTACCTGGAGCTGTCCTACGGGTTCAGCTATACGGGAGCCGACATCTGGGCCTATCCCCTGCAGGGCTACAACGTGAACGCCGGCATCACCCGCCGCGGCTTCGGCGTGCTCGGGAAGGTCGACGAAACGGAGATCAACATGCGCACGGCCGGCTACTGGAAGCTGGCGCCCCGCTGGTACGGGGTCCTGGATCTGGCGGCCAAAGGCCATTTCCCGGGCCACCAGCCCTATTTCCTGCTCCGGGAGATGGGCTATTCGGACAACTACCTGCGGGGGCTGGAGTACTTCGTCGAAGAAGGCGACGCCTTCAGCATCCTGCGCAGCACCCTGAAGAGGGAGATCTTCGCCTGCCGCGTCCACACGCGGCTGCTGCCCAAGCAGTTTGCCACCATACCCATCCGCCTCTACGCGAAGGTCTACGGGGACCTGGGCTACTCCCACAACCCCGGTCCCATGCGCAGCGTGCTCTCCAACAAACTGCTCTATACGTACGGCGCCGGCGTGGACATCGTCACCTTCTACGACGCCATCCTGCGGGTGGAGTACAGCCTGAACCAGTTACATGAAAAAGGGCTATTTTTGCACTTCAAGTCCGCGTTCTGACCGGCGTGCCGCCTTGGAAGACCCTAATACCGATCCATGCGCATTGCGATATACAGCCGTACCTCGGCAGATGTGGAGGTGTCCGATCTGCAGCAGCTCGTTGACGAGCTGCTCCTCCACGAGATCGGCCCGGTGATCTACGAACCTTTTTACTCGCAGGTGCGGCCGGCGCTGCAGCTGCCTTCGGAGCTGGCCACCTTTGCCGCCGCGGACGACCTGGACCAGGGCGTCGACTTCCTGATCTCCATGGGCGGCGACGGCACCCTGCTGGATACCGTCAGCTTCGTGCGCGACAAGGGCATACCCGTGATCGGCATGAACTTCGGCCGGCTGGGCTTCCTGGCCGGCATCGGCAAGGAGGAGGTGCAGTCCCTGGTCAGGGCCCTCATCGAACGCACTTTCCAGATCGACCGCCGCAGCCTGCTGCACCTGGACGCCCACCTCAGCCGGGAAAGGGAAAGGCTGCCCCTCTTCGGGGAGGTGCCCTACGCCCTCAACGAATTCACGGTGCACAAGAAGGACACCTCGGCCATGGTGAAGATCCACACCTATCTCAACGGCGAGTTCCTGAACACCTATTGGTCGGACGGGCTCATCGTCTCCACGCCCACCGGATCCACCGCCTATTCGCTGAGCTGCGGGGGCCCTGTCGTCTTTCCCGACGCGGGCAGCTTCGTCATCACGCCGGTGGCGCCGCACAACCTGAACGTACGGCCCATCGTGGTGCCGGACCAGAACATCATCTCCTTCGAGATCGAAGGCCGCAGCGACCAGTTTCTCTGCACCCTGGACTCCCGCATGGAGATCGTGGACAGCCGTGTGCAGCTGGCGGTGCGGCGCGAGGACTTCACCCTGTCGCTGCTGCGCCTGCACGACAGCAACTTCCTGACGACCCTGCGCAACAAGCTGCTGTGGGGCATCGACAAGCGAAACTAAGCGCGGCGGGGGATACCAAGACCCCGGGCCGCGACGTTGATATAACCTGACCCAGCGAACGCCCGACTTATGAAAGCACCCCGCCCGTCCTGCGCCAGCCTGTCCTGCGCCCTGCTCAGGGAGCTGCCCGCCCTGCTGGTCCTGTCCCTGCTGCTGCCCTGTACGCTCCGCGCGCAGGGCGGGGACTACACCATGCGGGAGGGCTTCCGCGACTACAACACCAGCTACACGGGAGAGATCGGCGCCGAGGCCGGCACCGCCTCCTATTTCGGGGACCTGAACACCCGCACGGCGCTGCACGCCATGAAGTTCAGCGCAGGCCTCTTCTACCGCCATTTTTTCAACAACTACCTCGGGGCCAGCCTGCACCTGCATTACGCCCAGCTGGGCTATTCCGACCTCTACAACAAGAACAGCTTCCAGCATACCCGCAACCTGAGCTTCAACACCGACATCTGGGACTTCACTCTGCAGGGCGACTTCAACTTCTTCGCCTTCAGCCCGGGCAGCCTGGACCGGCGCTTCACGCCTTATCTCACTTTCGGCCTGGGCGCCTTCCACTATAACCCTTACGCCTACTACGGGGACCAGAAGTATTACCTGCAGCCCCTGGGCACCGAAGGGCAGGGCTCTTCCCGCTATCCCGACCGGAAGCCCTACGCCCTGTGGAGCTGGGACCTGCCCCTGGGCATCGGCATCAAATACAACCTGAACAGCCAGTGGAATGCTTCCCTGTCGGCCACCCACCGCTTCACCGGCACGGACTACCTGGACGACGTCAGCACCACCTATGCGGGCGCTGACCTCTTCGGCACCGGCCCCGACGGCAAGCCCGGCGCGGGCGCCCTGCTGCAGGACCGTTCCGGGGCTTACGGACCGCCCATCGGGCAGGCCGGGCGGCAGCGGGGCAACAGCCGGGACCGGGACCAGTTCCTCTTCGTGGAGATCGGCATCGCCTACCTGTTCACCCGCTACCAGTGCCCGGACTACTGAACCGGGGCCAGTTAAAGTTGTGTTAAATCAACTGCCTTGAATTCAGCGGTTTGGGCATAAAGGTATTTTTGTAACTTTGCACGCTTTTCCCCCGTCTAATACCAGCGAGGAGCAATACCTTTACACCAGGCATGAGTTTGAAAGAGAAAATCGACCTGCAGCGCTTACCCGCCCATATCGCCATCATCATGGACGGCAACGGGCGCTGGGCGAGGGAGCGCGGACAGGACCGCCTGTATGGCCACCACGAGGGGGTGCAAAGCGTGCGCGACGTGGTGGAGGGCTGTGCCGAGCTGGGCGTGGGTTATCTCACCCTGTACGCGTTCTCCACCGAAAACTGGGAACGGCCCACCCAGGAGGTCGAAGGCATCATGGAACTGCTGGTGTCCACCATCCGCCAGGAGATCGACACCCTGCGCCGCAACCATATCCGTCTCCAGGTCATCGGCGATGTGGAGAGCCTCCCGCCCCTTTGCCAGCAGGAGCTGGCGGAGGCCATCGCCATCACGGCCAACAACGACGGGCTCCGCCTGGTCATGGCCCTGAGCTACAGCGCCCGCTGGGAGATCGTCCGGGCCGCCCGCAAGCTGGCCGAAGAAGCGGCTGCGGGACAGCTGAACCCGGCGCAGATCGACGCGGCGCACTTTGCCAGCCGCCTGAGCACAGGGTCCCTGCCCGACCCCGAGCTGCTGATCCGCACGGGCGGGGAATACCGCATCAGCAATTTTCTGCTATACCAGGCCGCTTACACGGAGTTGTTCTTCACGGAGACCCGCTGGCCCGATTTCCGGAAAGAGAACCTGTACGAGGCCCTGGTGGACTATCAGGCCAGGGAGCGGCGCTTCGGGAAGACCAGCGAACAAATACAAACGAATGAGATTATTGATTCCTAGATACTTGCACATCATAGGGTTATTTTTTGCCATCACGCTCCCCATGACCGTGCAGGCCCAGGTAACCGATACCGCCGCTGCGGCCCCCGTCCGGGGCCTGCTCCCCGCCCCGGCGGCCCTGCCGGCAGACACCAGCGCCCCCGCCGCGGATGCGCTGCAGCCCCCGCCGGCCGGCGCCGACACCAGCGGGGTGCCATTCTCGCTGGACAACCGCAAGTCATACGTCATCGCCGCCATCCGCGTCACCGGTTCCAAGTTCCTGGACCCTTCCCTGGTGGCCTCGGTGACGGGCCTGTTCAAAGGGCAGCACATCACCCTGCCGGGCGACGCCCTGGCCTCGGCCATACGCAAGCTCTGGGAGCAGCGGCTGTTCTCCAACGTGGCCATCCTCATCGACAAGATACAGGGCAACGACATCTACCTCAACCTGCAGGTCACCGAGCGTCCCCGCCTGGCCGACTATTCCTTTACGGGCGTCAGCAAGACCGAGGCCGGAGAGCTGAAGGACAAGGCAGGCATCATCAAAGGCACCGTGGTGACGGGCAACACCCTGCTGTCGGCCACCGACAAGATCAAAAAATATTTTCTGGACAAGGGCTACCGCAACGTAGACGTCCAGATCACCCAGACCGAGAACAAGGCCCTGCTGAACACGGTGAACATGGTCTTCCATGTTCACAAGGGCGGCAAGGTCAAGGTCAACCAGATCTTTTTCGCGGGCAACGAGCACGTCAACGACCGCCGCCTGGAAAAACAGATGAAAGGCACCAAGGAGCGCACCCGC
The DNA here is from genome assembly GCA_966252445.1 of uncultured Chitinophagaceae bacterium. Lineage (GTDB taxonomy): Bacteria > Bacteroidota > Bacteroidia > Chitinophagales > Chitinophagaceae > CBINPH01. The sequence continues at coordinate 9,255 of CBINPH010000079.1, forward strand.
CTGAGCCTGCATCCGGCCCCCGACGTCAACGTCTACGGGGAGCCGCACCACCTGAACTTCAGCGAGTATATGCACAGCCTGGGCTTCCTGTCCTTTACCCGGACCAGGGCCCTGCTGGATCCCTATATGCGGCTGAAGTTCTTCACCTCCGCCAAGTTCAACGAGAAGAAATACGCCGAGGACAAGGAAAAGGTCATCAGTTACTACAACACCCAGGGCTACCGGGACGCCTCCCTGCTCGCCGATACCCTGTACAACGCCCCCGACGGGGGGCTGGACGTGGCCCTGAAGGTCACCGAAGGCAAGAAATATTATTTCGGGGACATCACCTGGAAGGGCAACACCAAATACCCCGATTCCATCCTCAGCCGCATCCTGAACATCCACCGCGGCGATGTCTACAACCTGGAGGAGATGGACAAGCGCCTGGGCCTGACCCCCTCTCCCGAGGGCGGCGACATCAACAGCCTGTACCAGGACGACGGGTATCTGTTCTTCCATGTCACGCCGGTAGAGACCTCCATCCACGGCGACACCATCGACTTCGAGATGCGCATGGTGGAAGGCCCCCAGGCCGACATCAACCAGGTCACCATCGCCGGCAACGACAAGACCAATGAGCACGTGGTGCGGCGCTCGCTGCGCACCGTGCCGGGCGACAAGTACAGCCGGCAGGCCGTCATCCGCTCCATCCGCGAGATCTCCCAGCTGGGCTTCTTCGACCCGGAAAAAGTCACGCCCAACATCCAGCCCAACCCCGACAACGGCACCGTGGACATCGGCTGGAACGTCACGGAAAAGCCTTCGGACCAGCTGAACCTCTCGGCCGGCTGGGGCGGCTATTACGGGCTGACGGGCACGGTGGGCGTGACCTTCAACAATTTCTCGGCGCGCAACATCTTCAAAAAGGACGCCTGGCGGCCCCTGCCCAGCGGCGACGGGGAGAAGCTGTCCGTGCAGCTGCAGTCCAACGTCAAGTTCTACAGCTCCTACAACATCACCTTTACGGAGCCCTGGCTGGGGCGCAA
>CBINPH010000080.1:0-10228 GCA_966252445.1 uncultured Chitinophagaceae bacterium
CGAGGATCGTCGCCGTGGCTGTCAGCAGTACCGGCGTCATCCGCACGCGTCCGGCTTCCACCAGGGCCTCCTCTATGGACATGCCCTGCGCCAGCATCAGGTCCGTGAATTCCACCAGCAGGATACCGTTCCGCACCACGATGCCCGCCAGCGCCACGATGCCTATGCCCGTCATGACGATGGAGATGTCCATCTTGAAGATGGACAGGCCCAGCAGCACCCCGATGATGCTGAACAGCACCTCGCTCATAATGATCAGCGTCTTGCTCACCGAGTTGAACTGGATGATCAGGATCAGGAAGATCAGGCCGATGGCGGCCACCATGGCCAGCTGGAGGAACGACATCGTGGCCTGCTGGTCCTCCTGGTCCCCGCCCATTTTGACGGAAATGCCGGAAGGCAGCGGGTAGCGCGCGATGGCCGCCTGTATCTTCTGTACGATCTCATTGGCGTTGTATCCTCCCAGCACGTTGGAGGAGAGGGAGATGATGCGTTTCTGGTCCTTGCGCCTGATGCCGCCGTAGGAATGGCCGTAGTGCACGTCGGCCACGGCGGAGATGGGCACCTGCCGGATGGCCCCGTTCATGGCCATGTCCTGGTAGGTGATCACCATGTTGCGCAGCAGGTTGATGTTGTCGCGCTGGTCTTCCCGCACCCGCACGTTGATGGGATAGTCTTCGTCCTCATGCGGGTCGCGGTAGCGGCTGATCTCCGTACCGAAGACGGCGGTCCGCAGCGCCATGCCGATCTGTCCGCTGGATATGCCCTGGCGGTTGGCGAACTCCCGGTTGATGTCGAAGACCACCTCGGGCTTGTTGTTGTCGAAATCCGAGCGCAGTTCCTCAATGCCGCCGATGTTCTGGGCGACGATGTACTGCTTCAGGCGCTCGGAGGTGGCGATCAGGGTATCCAGGTCATCGCCGGTGATCTCCACCACGATAGGTTTACCCACGGGAGGACCGCCCTGCTCCTTGTCGACCGTCACGACGGCCCCGGGAATGCCCTTGACGGCTTCCCGGATCTGGTCCAGGTACCGCTGGGTGGATACCCCGTGGCGTTCGTGGTATTTCACGAAGGACACGGTGATCTTGCCCAGGTTGGAGTGGGTGCCGAAGTTGTCGTCGCTGTTCTGCTCTGCGGCCCCTACCGCAACATTGGACACCACGGAGGTCACTGCCGGGTTGGTCTTCCCCTTCGCGTCGTCAATGCCCAGCACGCTGTCCACACGCCGTTCCAGCAGCTCCAGCACTTCGTTGGTGTGGGCCTGGTCGGTGCCTACGGGCATGCTGAGGTAGACGTATACGTAGTTCGGTTCGGACTCGGGGAAAAAGACCACGTTGGGGCCCCGTATCACGAACACGACCAGGGACAGGACGAACAGGCCCAGGGTGATGAACAGGATGGTCACAGGCCGGCGGATGGCCCTGGCCACCACGCGGCTGTACCATTCCTGGAACGAGGGCCACACCTTCGTCTGGAATGATTTGGCCCAGCGCGACAGCACGAACTGGTACAGCAGGTACAGGATCAGCAGGGCGATGATCAGGTTGCCCATGCCCACGGCGCCGCCCACGTAGAACAGCAGGGCGATGGCCGCGCCGACGATCAGGACGATCTTCATCGACTTCGTCAAGCGCGTTTTGCCTGCGGGATGCTCCTTGTGGGGCCGCATGAAGTCGGCGGCAAAGACAGGGTTGATGATGTAAGCCACCAGCAGGGAGGCCAGCAGGGTCACGATGAGGGTGACCGGCAGAAAGAACATGAACTCGCCCACGATACCCGTCCAGAAAGCCAGCGGCACGAAGGGCGCGAGGGTGGTCAGGGTGCCGGCCAGCACCGGGAGGAACACCTCGCCGGTGGCGATTTTCGCCGCCTTGGTGATGGGGACCTTCCCGTTGTCGAAGATGCGGTGCGTATTCTCGATCACCACGATGGCGTCATCCACCACGATGCCCAGGGCGAGCAGGAAGGAGAACAGCACAATCATGTTCAGGGTGAAGCCCATCGTGGGCATCACCAGGAAGGCCACGCACATGGACAGCGGCACCGACATGGCGACGAACAGGGCGTTGGTAGCCCCCATGAAGAACATGAGGATGAGCGTCACCAGCAGGAAGCCGATGATGATGGTGTTCACCAGGTCATGCAGGGTGGTGCGGGTAAGGTCCGACTGGTCGCCCGTGGTCACGATATGGAGGTCCTTGGGGAACACGGTGGCCTGCATGTCCTTCACCACCGCCTGGACCTTGTCGGAGGCCTCGATGAGGTTGGCTCCGCTGCGCTTCACCACGTTGAGGGTGATGACCGGCTGACCGGCCAGGCGGGCGTAGCTTTCCCTTTCCTTGAAGGTGTCTTTGACCTCGGCGATGTCTTTCAGGTATACTTCCCCGCCCGAGGGAGAGCGGATGATCAGGTCGGCGATCTGAGAGGCTTGGGAGAACTCCTGCTTCACCACCAGGTCCCGCCGCTGCTCGTTCATCTTCACCGTGCCCGCCGAAATGGTGTGGTTTTCGTTGGCTACCGCATTCTGGATGTCCGTAAAGGAGATCTTGGCAGCAGCCATTTTATTAAGGTCCACGTTGATCTGCACTTCCCTGTCCAGGGCGCCGGCCATGTCCACCCGGTTGATCTCGGGCAGGGCCTCGATGCGGTCCTGCAGGTCATCGGCGTATTTCTTCAGCTTCTTCAGGTCGTAGTTCCCCGACAGGTTGATGAACAGGATGGGCAGGTCAGACAGGTTCACGTCCAGCACATCGGGGGGCTGGGGCAGGTCCTTGGGGAAGTCGGTGGAGGCCTTGGCCTTGTCCACGGCATCCTTGACCTCCTGCTTGGCCACGTCGATATCTACGTCGGTCTGGAATTCCACCTTGACCATGGAAAAATCCTGGAAGGAGTTGCTGGTCACCCGCTTGAGGCCTTTCAGGGACTTGCATTGCTTCTCGATTTCCTTGGTCACCAGTTTCTCCATGTTCTCCGGGGAAGTGCCGGGATAGGCCGTGGTCACATAGATGGTGGGGATGGTGATGTCGGGAAACTGCTCCTTGGGCAGGGCGTTGTACGTCAACAGGCCCGCCAGGGTGATGATGATGGTCAGGATGTATACCGCCGTGCGGTTGTTGATCGCCCAGCTGGACGGCTTGAATTCTTTGAAAACGTCTTTCATGACTCTGAATGATTTCTGATGCCGGGTACCGGCCTGGGGCCGGCGCGCCCTCGTTGATGTTGGTCTCCCTGCCGGGCCTGCCGCCCGGGCCCATTACTGGATCTGCAACGTATCGCCTTCGTTGACGTCATTGTACCCGGAGACGATCAGCTGGTCGCCGTCCTGCAGCCCCTCGGTGATCTCCGCCATCCCGTCGTAGGTCTGGTTGATGTTGACCGTAGCCCGGTGCGCCTTGTTGTCCCTGGCGATGTACACATAATCACCCTTGCTGTCGTGCTGGATCACGCTGATTGGCACCTGTATCGCCTGCGCATTGCTGTAGCTCACCACGCGGATGACCGACAGCATATTGGGGTGGAAACGCTCGGTATGGGGCAGCCGGATCTCCACGTTGAAGGCGCGGCTGACGGGGTCCACCACTTTGCTGACATAGGTGAGGCGCGTGCGCAGGGTGTCGCGCAGGTCCGGAAAGACCAGCTCCACGGGCGCCCCCGTTTTCACGCGGCCGATCTGGGTTTCCCCGATCTGGCCCACCACCTTGAGGTCCTGCATGTTCACCACGCGGAAGGTGGGTATGCCGGGCGACACCGACTGACCCAGCTTCAGGGCCACCTCGTCGACCACGCCGCTGATGGGCGACTTGATGCGGTACATGTCCAGCTGCGATTTCTGGACCTCCACCTGCTTCACCAGGTTCTCGTAATTGTTCTTGGCGGTCAGCAGCTGCACTTCCGTGCCGATGTTCTGATCCCAGAGGTTTTTCTGGCGTTCGTAAATGTTCTTGGCATAGGCCAGCTGGGACTCCAGCTGGGCGATGCCGTTGCGCACCACGCTGTTGTCGAGCTGCGCCAGGGTCTGGCCGCTGGACACGTGGTCGCCGGCCTTCACATAGATGGCCGTCACCACGGCGGGCACCTCGGCGGAGACGTTGACGTTCTTTTCCGCATCAACCTTCCCCTGCACCTCGATGTAGTTGGTGAAGGGCTGCGGCTGCAGCTGGCTGACCGACACGGCGATGGCCTTGCGGTTGGAGGACGTGCTGTCGAGGCCCGCCTCCAGCTTGGCGATCTGTTCGTTCAGCTTGTCGCGCTGGGTACGCAGCTGGGCCAGCTGTTGTTGCGGTGTCGGACTGGTGGAGTTGCAGGCGGCGGCCACCAGGGCGATGAGGCTGAGTGATGCGAAGCGTTTCATTGTTGACATCAGGTTTTGTTCGTTTGACGGTATGCTCGGTCCCTTTTTTTCGGGGAGGGCGGATATCCATGCACGGGGTGCATGGACCATCCGCTAGAGTTTCCCCAGGGCTTTCTGGTAATCGATCTTGGCGATGATGGCATCGTACAGCGCGCTGAAATAGTTCGTCTGGGCCTGTTTAAGGTCGCTTTCTGCGTTCATGACCTCCAGGTTGCTGCCCACGCCTTGTTCATATTTCTTTTTGGTCGTTTCATAGACCTGCTCAGCCAGCTTCATGTTTTGCTCCTGGGATTCCACGGCGCGGATGTTGTTGCGCAGAGAGGAGTTGGCCTGCTGGATCTGCAGGTCGATGGACTGCTTCAGCTGGTCCAGCTGCACCTCGGACTTCTGCACCGCCAGGCGGGCCTGCCGTACCTGGTATTTTTTCTGGAAGCCGTCGAAGATCGGGACGTTCAGCGACACGCCGACGATCCAGGAGGTGAACCAGGGCTGGTCACGCTTGAAGAAGTTGAACTCGTCCCGGCCTGCATTCTTGCCGTAATTCATGAAGGCCGACAAGGAGGGCAGGTAGCTCAGCTTGTAGCGCTTCAGGTCGTACTCGTTGAGCCGCTTTTGGGTCTGGAGCAGGGAAAATTCTATCCGCTGGTCGTACTGGAATCCTGAGGAATCCGGCAGGACACCTTTCAGGTCGGCGATCTCCAGGGAGTCGGTGAGGACCAGCAGGTCGTTCAGGGGCATGCCCATCTGGAACTTCAGCAGCTGGTCGCCGATGGCCAGCAGGTTGATCAGCTTGGTCTTCTCGGTCTGCAGGTTGTTCAGCTGCACATTGACCCTGTCCACGTCCAGCTGTTCGGCGAAGCCGTTGTCGTACATCAGCTTGGTGTCGTGGAGCAGGCGTCCCAGCCGGTCGATGTTGGTGTTGACCAGGTCCATCTGCTTCTTGGTGATCAGGACGTTGTAATAGGCCTTGGACACCGCTTCCCGGACATCCCTTTCCGTCTGTTGCAGGCTCTTGCGCGACAGGGACTCGATGGTCTTCTTGGCCTGCAGCGCGACCATCACGCTGGGGTCGAACAGGATCTGGTTGATCGAGATGGTCCCGTCCACGCTGTATTTGGTACCGAAGGCCACCGGGAACATCCCGGCCGCAGGCACTTTCGTGTCGGAAGGCAGCACCCCTTCCTTGATCAGCACCCCGTAGACGGCCGGGGAGATAAAGTCGGGGATGAACTGGGTAGGTATTTTGGGCAGGTACTGCAAATTGCCCTTGGCGCTGACCTGCGGGTAGGTCATGCCGGTAACTTCCTTGTTCCTGGCGATGGAGCTCTCTATGTCGATCTGCGAGGCTTTGATCTGGGGCTGGTGCTTCAGCGCGTAGTCTATGCACTGCTGCAGGGAGAACCGCGCCGGCTCGCCCGTGCCGGTCTGCTGTGCGGAATCCGGGCTCGCGGACTGCCCCCTCGACGCGAGGGTGACGCCCAGCAATAGGGTGAACAACAGGATCCGTGTGGCGAAGGCTTTCATGGTTTCAATGATTATGATTCAGAAACTTTTCCCGGTATTTGAGAATGAGCTTATGTCCTTTTTCCGTGGCGATGCCGAAGAGAAAATGCTCCATCAGTTCCCGCTGCACCCTGCTCATTTCAAAATGGTCCTTGGGAAACACCCCGGGCTGGAAACAGAGGTTGCTGGATTCCACGCGGTACCGGGACATGATCTCCAGGTCGGTATCCTCCCGGTAGAGGCCTTCCTCTATGCCGCGCTGGATGTTCCGACGCATGGCATTCAGCACAAAGCCGTACATATGGTCATGGAACAGCTGGTACCCTTCGGGATGGTATTTTTTCAGGTCCATCAGCACGAGGGGGTTCATGTTGCGGAAGAGCCCGTCCAGGAACTGGATCATCTGCATGTTGGCTTCAATGGCATCCCGCGCTTCCGCCGTAAACAGCAGGAACTGGGCCTGCACCTGCCCGATCCGCTGGCGCAGGATCTCGGTCACCAGCCCGTCCTTGCCCGTAAAATGCTCATAAATCGTTTTTTTGGAGATCCCCAGTTGCAGGGCGATCTCATCCAGGGTCACCGCCCGGACGCCGTACTGCCTGAACAGCGCAAAACCAGCTTCCGCAATGCGTTTTCCCAGTTCCGTTCTCTTGTCTTGTTGCTCCATAAGTACGCCGGTGAATGACCTTGGATTTGCCGCAGCAAAACTATGGAAACTTTTTTGATAACGAAAGTTTCCTCGGTGTATTCCGGAAAATCATCGGTCAGTGCCCTGCAGGGGTCGGTGAACAAATCCGGGGGACAACCGTGCAGGATGGGTTACTTTTGCGCAAAACCCGACATCATGAAAAAAAGAATGTCCGCCAGCCGCATCGTCCAGCATTTTTTCCAGGGGGTGCTGATCCTGGCTCCCATTTTTCTGACGGTATGGGTGATCATCTGGGTGTTCCAGACCCTGGATAGCTTCCTGAAGGTCCGCATCCCCCAGGTGGGCATCATCCCCGGCCTGGGGGTGGTAATCATCCTGGTAGGTATTACCGTCGTGGGTTTTCTGTCCTCGAATTTCATCCTGGGCCGGCTGTTCGACCTCTTCGACCGGCTGTTCGGCCGCACGCCCATCATCCGCATCGTCTATTCCTCCATCCGCGACATCTTCGACGCCCTGATCGGGGACAAGCGGAAGTTCGATCACCCGGTACTGGTCAACATCTATGCGGACGACGTCTGGGAACTGGGCTTCATCACCCAGGGCGATGCTTCGGAGTTCGGCCTTCAGGACGTGGTCGCCGTCTATGTGCCCATGAGCCTGGCCATCAGCGGAAAGGTCTATTTCGTCAAAAAGGAGAAGATCACCGCCCTGCAGCATATCTCTGCGGGGGCGGCCATGAAGTTCGCCGTCTCCGGTGGGGTGACGGGCGTAGGCTCCGCGGAGCCGGTCCCGGCCCATGCCCCGGGAAAGGCGGACCAGCCACGGTCCGGCCCGGATTTGGCCCGAAACGGAAACTAATTCTACCTTTGCAGCCTGGACCACTTGGGTCTGAACGCTATGCCATACAAACACAATTTCAATGCCGGCCCTTCGCATCTGCCGGCCGAAGTATTGGAGGAAGCCGCCCGCGCCATACTCGATTTTGAGGGAAGCGGGCTGTCACTGCTGGAAGTGTCGCACCGGGCGGAAGCCTTCATGGGCGTCATGGACGAGGCCCGGGTCCTGGCCCGGGAGCTCATGGGCCTGGAAGAAGATTTTGAGGTGCTGTTCCTTCACGGCGGCGGGCGCACCCAGTTCATGGAGGTGGCTATGAACCTCCTGGAGGAAGGCCGGCGCGCGGCCTATGTGGATACCGGCACCTGGTCCTCGAAGGCCATCGAGGAAGCCGCCCTCTTTGGGGGGGTGGACGTGGTGGCATCTTCCCGCGACCGCAATTACGCCTATATCCCCAAGGCCTTTTCCGTCCCGGAAGATGCGGCCTACCTGCATATCACCACCAACAACACCATTTATGGTACGCAATGGAGGCGCATCCCCGATACGGATGTCCCCCTGGTGGCCGACATGAGCAGCGATTTCCTGAGCCGGTCCCTGGACTTCAACCGCTTTTCCCTGATTTACGGGGGGGCCCAGAAGAACATCGGCGCGGCTGGCGTAACCCTGGTGGCGGTGCGCAAGAGCATCCTGGGCCGCATCACCCGGCCGATCCCGGCCATCATGGATTACCGCGTGCATATCCGCAACGGCTCCATGTACAATACTCCGCCCGTGTTCGCGATATATTCCTGCCTGCTGGTGCTGCGCTGGCTGAAAGCCCAGGGAGGCGTGCAGGGCATCGAGGCCGTGAACGAGCGCAAGGCAGCGCTGCTGTATGGAGAGATCGATGCCAACCCCTTGTTCCGCGGTACGGTAGAGGTGGAGGACCGCAGCCGGATGAATGCCTGCTTTGTGATGCGGGATGCGGCCCTGGAAAAGGAATTCGCCGGCTTCTGCCAGGAGGAAGGCCTTTATGGCATCAAGGGCCACCGTTCTGTGGGCGGCTTCCGTGTATCCCTGTACAACGCCGTGGCGGTGGAAAGCGTAGAGGTCATGGTGGAAGCCATGCGCCATTTTGCCAGCGTCAAAGCCTGACCGGCCCCGGAGGCCCTCCTAGGGCAATACCTCTTCCAGACTGTCGACCTGCTGCAGCGAACGCCGTACGTATTCGCGGTAGGGCAGCCCTTCCCGTATGCTGTCCAGCCAGCCGAAAAAATTGAAATACAGGGTGTACAGCTGCCGCTCGCTTTCGCGCAGCTTCGATTGCTGCTCCAGGAAACGGGTGATCAGAGGCTTTTGTTCCCCGGGCGACCGCGCGGCCGACAGCCGCCTCATGAACAGCAGCAGCTCCCGCTCGAAGGGGCGGAGACGCTGGCGGGCATAAAGGAAATGATATGTGGAATCGATGGTGCTCTCCAGCCGCGGCCATTCCTTCTTTTCATACAGGATAAGCAGGTGGAACAGCAGGGAGAAGTACAGGATGTCTTCCCGGTTGATGCTGCGGTTCTTTTCCTTGACGGCGATCAGCAGGCTTTCCGCCTCATCCCAGCGCTCCAGCACGAAATAGCTGATGCAGACCGAAGTCGGTACGGACAGGGCGTCCGGCGGAGACAGGAAGGCCTCGGTATGGCGCAGCACGGCTTCCGCATGGGTGTCCACCCATTGCTCCACTTTGTCGTACTGCCCTTTTTTGTGAAACACCTTCAGCCAGGTATTGAACCGGAAGAGGTCGAAAATCCGGGGCCAGGGATCGTCCTTCAGCTGGTCTGCCGCCAGGCGCTCATAGCTGCGGATATGGGACTCTACGGCGGCGATGTCCTTGCAGAGAAAATCATTGTAGGCCGTGGTGTTGACCGTGCTGATGAACAGCGCAGGGTATTCGGCGATCAGGTGAGGCGACCGTTTCCATAGCCCCAGCATGTCCCTGCAGGTCTTTGTGCAGCCCGTATGGTCATGCAGCATGTACTGGCACAGGGCCAGCGTATTGAACCGGAAAAGGGCGATCAGGGGGTGGGTGCCGGGGGGCGCCTCGCGCTCCAGCAGGCTGGCCTGCATCCGCGCGATCTCCTCGAGCTCCCGCTCGCTGATGCGCAGCCAGGTGCGGTAGGTCATGATCTTTACCTGCTCATACAGCAGCTGGAAATACTGCAGCTCCTGCTGCAGGTGGAACACTTCCTGGATATGGGTGAACAGGGCGGCGGCCTGCCGGCTGTGCCTTTTGTAGTCGCGATAGGCGAGGATCTGGCTTTGGCGGTAGAGCAGGGATACCTGGTCGTGGTATTTACCATAGCGCTCGGCCAGCAGGATGGCTTTGCGGCAAAGCTTGTCGGCCGTCCCGTACAGGCGCCGGATGATCAGCAGGCTGATCTGCTCGTTCATGAAATGCAACTGGCTGTTCACGGAGCGCTCACGCCGGGACAGGACCATGGCGTCCAGCACATCCTTGTGCAACTCGGCTTTGACGCCGGAGTATTGGGTCTTGTTGTGGATGCCCAGCCGCTCGGCGAGGGCCGGGTCTGCGTCGCCGGGATGCTCCAGGAGCGCTTCGAAAAGCTGCAGCGAGAGGGAAGGGGCTCCGGCGCCGGAGCGCCGCGGCTCCTTGCGGTAGGCGCTTTTTTCCAGGCGGGTCATCCCACTGATCAGCCGGGCAAGTTCGGAGGGAGAAGCTTCCTTTTTCATGAGCAAAGCGGCGGCATTGCATGCTCCCTAAATGTACGATATTTTTTCAATCATTTAAGTCTTTGATAAGTAGGGAGATAGGCCGGAAGGAGCCGCTGCAGGAGGGCTTAGGTAGGCTGAATATCCAGTCAATTTTTAATTGCGGCGACCAGGCGCGCGGGTTATAT
>CBINPH010000081.1:0-10201 GCA_966252445.1 uncultured Chitinophagaceae bacterium
GCTGCCCGGGGGGAACAGATATTTCCGTATAGGGCGTGAACAGGCTCACGGGGTTGCCTGACTGTGCATACAGGGAAGAAGAAAGCGCGGAAGTCAGCAAAAGGGACAAGGAGAAAACATAAATGGTTTTGAGTATGCGTACCAGCATGTCAGTCCAATTTAATGTACAAAAAAAGTTCGCGTAATTCTTCTAGAAGGGAAAGCAAATTTATAAAGCGACCCCAATCCTGATTGTTAGAAATTCGTTAAAATTCCTTCCTGCGGTTACGGCACCGGGCACCAGGCACATGGACGGGTATCCCTGGAAACCCTTGATGGCTGGGCGTATGGCGGCTCCCCTATATCGCTTTTTCGCAAACCAGGAACAGCGTATAGGCCAGGGCGTTTAACGAATCATTAACCGGCAGCAAGAAAAAAACCTTGTTCCAGCCGCATGCCCTCACCCTCATCCTGCAGTCCTGTTTCCAATCCCGGTCGAGGATGGGTGCCCCTGTGTTGTACGCCGGTGATTGAAGACCCCCCGACGGGTCTCGTTTACGTATGCCCGTGAATCCTTCTTGGCCCGAAATGATGCGTCCGCCCACCCCGGCCAGTGCTGTTCGTGGATAACCCGCTCCCTGTTCCTGGGGAGCCCCCTGTACTACGGCCGTTGGCTGCACTTTGGCGGCCTGCCCCCCTGCGGTATACGGGTGGGCTGATGCGCCCCGGACACCGGCGTGCAGGCCGCCGGGCCAGGCGGTTTTTCCGGGAACGTTGCCGGGAACGATTGCGTAAAAAGTGTCATTTTAACAGGATAGTGCAGGATGGTTGGGATTCTGCCTGGGAGTACATTAGACGGCAGCGCACGGCGATCGACATACACCGGTAAAGCCCCCAGCTACCGGGGTGTATGCCCTTCGGCCGACGGCTGAAAATCCTATTTCTCATGCTATGAATCACCCCGGCATTCACCGATGACCACAAACCAAAACTTTTCGTATGCAAAACAATGCTATCTTCCTTTTCCCGCCTCCACGGCTCTTATGTGTTTTTATCCTCTGGCTGGCCAGCCTTCCCGCCTTCGCCCAGCAGCACACCCTTCACGGAAAGGTCACCACGGCCGAAGGCAAACCGCTCGCCGGGGTCACCGTGCTCGTTCCCGGTGGCCAGGGGACGGTCACCGACGCAGACGGCAACTACCAGGTCAGCGCCACAGCGGCCGACTCGCTGGTGTTCCGCTATATAGGCTTTCAGGAGCAGCGCTTTGCGGCGGGGACCCGGGCCACCATAGACGTGCGGTTGCAGCCGCTGGCCAGCGAACTGAACCAGGTGGTAGTGGTGGGTTACGGCACGGCCAGGAAGAGTGATGTGACCGGCGCGCTCTCCCGGATCACGGCCGACCAGATCGAGGAACGCCCTGCGCAGAACGTCTTGCAGGCCATGCAGGGAAAAGCGGCCGGCGTCCACGTATCGTCCAACCTCAAGCCGGGAGAACTGCCTGTGATCCGTGTACGGGGCACCCGCTCCCTCACGGCTTCCAACGATCCCTTGTATGTGGTGGATGGCATACCCATCGTCAATGCCCTGGGTGTCACCTCGTTCAGCATGGCTGACATCAATCCGGACGACATCGCGTCCATAGAGGTCCTCAAGGACGCCTCGGCTACCGCGATCTATGGTTCCCGCGGCGCCAACGGCGTGGTGCTGATCACCACGAAAAAAGGCCAGACGGGCCGGCTTTCAGTCAGTTACAACGCCACGTTGTCCCTGGACCACTACCATTCGCTCACCGACTGGATGGACGGGGGTGAATACATTGACCGCTGGCGGGAGAGCCTGATCAACGGCCGGCAATACAATACCAGCCTGAACGACAACAGCGACTTCAACAAACCTGCCAAAAGCTGGTACCCAGACCCCGATCTGGACATCAAGAGCATGGGCCTGGCCACCGACCCCGTGGCCCTCACCTCGGTGCTCATGGGCTACGAATGGGTGGACCATATCGGCGGAACCGTCAAGACCCGCCCCACCACGGCGGAAGAAAAGGCCATGGGCTGGCCCGACGAAGTGCCAGTCTATGATTCGCGCCGCATCCGCAGCTATGACTGGCGGGATGCAGCCCTGCGCCAGGGTATCACGCAGAACCACCAGCTCTCGCTGACGGCGGGCACCCAGGCGGCGCACCTGGCCCTGTCGCTGGGCTACTACGATCAACGGGGCGTACAAAAAGACCAGGACTACAAACGCTACAGCGCGCACATCAACGGGGACATTAAACCCAACAACTGGCTCACGGTAGGCAGCTCCGTGATCGCCTCCCTGTCCATTCAGAACTACGGAATCCTGGGACCGAACACGTCCAATACCGGTTCCAAGGACCTGTATTCCAGGGCCACGGACCAGTTCCCCTATGCCCTGCCCCGGGATTCGTCCGGTGCATGGATCCGCAACCCCGGCGGCAACCTCAACCTGTGGAACCCCCTGATCGACATCGACCAGGTAAAAAACGAGCGCCGCACTTCAGCCGTGTTCGCCAATGCATTCGGAGAAGTACAGTTTACGCCCTGGCTGAAATACCGGCTGAACTTCGGGGTGCAGTACCGGGGTTACCGGAACGGGCGCTGGACCGGGCCAGACGCCACCAACCACCTCACCAACCGTCCCAACACGGCCGGATATAGCGAGGACAACAATTTCGCCTGGGTGGTCGAGAACCTGTTGTATGTCAACAAGACCTTTGCCACAGACCATACCGTACAGGTAACGCTGCTGCAATCGGCGCAAAAATCCCGGCGGGAAAGTGTAGGCGTGAATGTCTCCGGGCTCATCAACCCCCTGAGCCTCTGGTATGATCTGGCCTCCAACACCACAGGCACTCCGGACGGCTACAGCACCGGCTTCACGGAAAACACGCTGGCCTCCTTCATGGGCAGGCTCAATTACAGCTTCAAGGATAAATATCTCCTGACGGCCTCCGGTCGCTATGACGGCGCCTCGGTGCTGGCCACCGGGCATAAATGGTCGTTCTTTCCGTCCTTCGCGCTGGCCTGGAAGATGCAAGAAGAGCCCTTTCTCCAGTCTGCGGGCTGGATCACCGAGCTGAAGCCCCGTTTCGGGTACGGGATCACCGGCAATGCCGCCGTGAATCCTTACACCACCTCCGGACCCCTCAGCCGCAATCCCTATGTCTTCGGTTCGGTAGCCGCCATCGGCTACCTCCCGCAGCTGGTGCAGAACCCTTTGCTGGGCTGGGAGAAGACGGCCCAGAGCAACATCGGTGTCGACTTCTCCTTATTCAACAGCCGGCTTTCCGGATCCCTGGAATATTACCTGCAGCAAACCAGCGACCTGATCATGACAGCAGCCCTCCCCGCCGTATCCGGTTATGTACAGAAAGTGGAAAATGTGGGCAAGACCCGCAACAAGGGCGTAGAAATAACCCTGTCTAGCGTCAATATACAGCACGAAAACTTCAGCTGGTCTACCGACATCACCTGGGCAAGGAACAGGGAAGAGATCGTGTCGCTGATCAACGGCAAAGAAGACATGCTGGCCAACCGCTGGTTTATAGGCCAGCCTCTGCAGGTCTATTACGAATACCAAAACGACGGTATTTGGGGCGCCTCGGGGAAAGACCTGGAGGAGATGGCCAAGTTCAACGCCAACGGCACCCATTTTTACCCGGGCACCATCAAGGTCGTGGATCGCAACAACGATTACAAGATTGACGCCTCGGATATGACCATCCTGGGCACGCCGCGCCCCACCTGGACCGGGGGCATCACGAATACCTTTACCTACCGCCAGTGGACGCTCAGTTCCGTTATATATTTCCGCTGGGGCCAAACCTATTTCGGCGGGTACCCCAATTCGTATGGCGGCATCTATCCCAACGGACGGGTGGAAAACGATGTGTGGTCCTGGACCCATCCGGACGGGCGCTGGCCCATGCCGAATTCAGGGAACGTGACCAACACCACGGCAGCCACGCAATACAACGACGGCTCCTTCGGAGTGGTTCGCAACATCTCGCTTTCCTATGCATTTCCGTCGGCGTGGATCAGCCGCGCGCATATCGGAAGCCTGGTGCTGAACGTGCAGGTGCTGAACCCCTTCATTTTCGGCGGAGAGGTCGTTCGCTGGGGACTTAACCCGGATGACGACACCAACTGGAGCATCGCCTCCTCCAATACCAATCCGCTGGGTGGCACGAACAACAATACGATCCTGATGCAAAGCTTCGTGTTCGGGCTCAGGGCCACCTTTTGAGCAGCACCAGTCATTTGTCAACGCCAAACACTGCAACATGAAAAAATACACCATTATTATAACTGCGCTCATGATCGGGCTGGGGACCCTTACTCCGTCCTGCAAGAAGTTCCTTGAAGAAAAGCAGGTATCCACCCTCACCCAGGATTATTTCAATACGGAGAGCGGTCTCAATTCACTCATCAATGGGCTGTATGTCTATGCCCGGGTGAAGCATGAATGGGACGGCAACGGCGCCAAGCTGACGGATCCCGAAACCGACGAATATATGCACCAGGATGCCAATTTCGCCCGGATGACCAGCGAGACTTACGGTACGAACGTGAGTACGATCGCTGCCCAGAACGTCAACAATTTCCTGGGCGGGGCCAACTCCAGCTATGCGCCAATGGGAGCCTACCCGCACATCAACAATTGCAACATTGCCCTGGACGTCATCGACAATATCCGGCCGGGCCGTTTCGGCACGGACGAGACCTACAGGAAGGCCCGCCGTGCGGAGATTCTCTTCCTCCGGGCCTGGGCTTATTATCTGGTATCCAACCAGCTGGGCGATGTACCTTTGCTGTTGACGCCCAAACGCGAGGACAACGGCATTTATTTTTATCCGAAA
The DNA here is from genome assembly GCA_966252445.1 of uncultured Chitinophagaceae bacterium. GTDB lineage: Bacteria > Bacteroidota > Bacteroidia > Chitinophagales > Chitinophagaceae > CBINPH01. The sequence continues at coordinate 4,865 of CBINPH010000081.1, forward strand.
GCCAAGCTGGAAGATATCTTTTCGCAGATCATCGGAGATCTCCGCTATTGCTACGAGAACCTTCCGGCCACCACAGACCAGGGAAGGGCCTCCCAGGCGGCAGCGGGACATTTCCTCGCCAAGCTCTACCTCAACAGGGCGCAGGCCGCTGGCTTCGCCAACAGTTCTGACCCGGACCTTAAGATGCTTTACAAAGGGAATGTGTCGACAGACCTGGATTCCTGCATTTATTTCGCCACCGAGGTGATCAACAGCCGGGGCGGCGCAGGCGGACTCGCCCAGGATTATCGCACCCTGTTCGATCCCAAGGTCTCGGAATCCAATCCCAGCACAGAAGTGCTTTGGGCCGCCCAATTCGACGTCAACACATCGCTGGACGGCCGTTTCGGAGGCAACCGCTCCTGCAATTATCACACAGGCGATTACACCAACCAGACCGGCGTCGTCCGGGCCATGGCTTACGGACGCCCCTTTGCCACTTACAAGCCGACGGACTGGGCCTACGACAACTTCCATGATAAGGTCAACGACTCCCGCTATTACAAATCCTTCATGTACGAGTATATAGGCAACGGCGGCAACTCCTATACCTGGAGCCCCGAGGCCGCCGCCTGGTGGAACACCCATAAAGCCCCCGGCGAGCCCTCGGTACAGGCCGGCGATTCGCGCGTATCTGCCGGAGCGCGGGCACTGACCTATCTGGAAAACCACAAAGATGAAGCCCTGGACTCGGCTATGGTCATGAGCCAGCCTTACCAGTTCCTCGTGCGCTGGGTACATTCGGCCGTCACGGGAAAGTATTACTACCGCCTTTGGATCGACGGGTCGTCCATGGGCCTGGCCACGAGCCGCCGGAACATCTATCTCTCCTCCGCCAAATTTGTGGACCCCATGCGCGGCGGCAGCAGCGATGAAAGCAATTTTAACAGCGAGGCGGGCACCAGGGATGCCATCCTGATGCGGCTGGCTGAAACCTTCCTGATCAGGGCGGAGGCCTATGGCAGAAAGGGGCAGTACGGGCTGGCCGTGAACGACATCAACGTCATCCGGGAACGGGCCGCCTACAAATCGGGAGAAAGCCGGCCGGATGTGCTCGTGCAATGGGAACCGCAAGCGGCCACCCTGGCCCCCGCGGAAAAGCAGGCGCCGTACCCGGCCGACGGAAGCTCCGTGGCCAAGATGATGATCACCGAGGATGTCTTCACACCGGGCACGCCCGCTGCCCAGGCCGAAGGCTACGCACCCAACATCACCACCAAGCAACAAATGTTCATTGCTTTTATCTACAATGAAAAGTCCAGGGAGTTCCTTTCGGAAGGCATTCGTTGGGAGGACCTGCACAATGCTGGACTGCTCTATGACAGGGTGGAATATTTCAACCAGATGGCTTCCAGCCAGCAAGGTCTTTGGCCTTCGGCAGACAACCCGGAGGGTGGCAATGGACAAGATGGCAACGGCAAGGGGCAAATGCAGAAATATTTTACCTTCAGGCCCTGGCCGGATGCCTACCTCACGCAACTGACGGACGAGAGTGGCAAGCCCCTGGACGATGCGGCACGTGCGGCTTATCAAAATCCGGGCTACTGAGTACCTGGCCTTCCCGGGACAGATCAGCTTTTTTCCCGCCCTTCGCCGAAGGGGATCCGGAGGCCTTCATGATCCAATGAACACTGTCAGATGCACAGATACCTGATCCTGTATGTGCTGTTTAGCCTGGCCGGCATCAGCGGGGAGTGCCGCCAGGGCGCCGGACATGACGCAGGCAAGTGGCTCCGCCAGGGCAATAGCCTGACCATCACCGGCGAAGATGCGAGGCTGCAGATTGACTTTTGTACCCCCGGCCTTTTCCGCGTACGGATGAGCTGGGAAGGACCTGCAGCGGCCGATGAGCATTGGATGGTGACCCGCTACACCTGGCCGGAAGTGCCGCTGCATGTAGATTCCAGCGGCAGCACCCTCGAGATACGCAGCACGGCGCTCAAACTGGTGATCCACCGGCGACCCATGCTGCTGGAGGTGTTCAGCGCCGATGGCCGGCTGCTGTCCACCGAAGCGCCCTCGGCCTCCGGCCCGAATGGCCCGCTCCGGGAAGGGAAGGCAGTGGTCTGCTGGAAGCAGATGCAACCGGATGAGCACTTCTTCGGATTTGGGGAAAGAATGGATGCCCTGGATCAGCGCGGCCGGGTCCTGCGGCTCGAGGTCGGACGCGGGGAAAATCCGGACCATCGGCTGGGAGCCTACAATACCCTGGAAGCCAACTATGCCCCGGTACCGTTTTTCATGAGCACCCGCGGCTATGGTATTTTCTTTCACCATGCGGGAACGACCACCTGGGATCTGGGCGCTACCCGCCCGGATGCCTATGCTTTCCGTGCCGACAGCGGACCCCTGGATTACTATTTTATTTATGGTCGCCGTTTCCCGGCGATCCTGGAGGGATATACCGCGCTTACGGGCCGTTCTCCCCTGCTTCCCCGCTATGCGATGGGGCTGCATGTAGGCACCTATAGCGGCGGCACCTGGGGCCATGAGTCCCTGGCGAGCGCTGCCTATGTCCTGGCGCTGGTGCAGCGTTTCCGGGAAGAAGGCATTCCCCTGGACATCCTGTTCCTGGATTCCACCTGGCGCCTCTTCGCAGCAGGCGGACACGGCGCAACCACCTTCGAATGGAGGGCGGGCTTCCCCGACCCCAAGGCCATGTTCGACAGCCTCTATGCCCTTCACCTCCATGCCGTCGGCCTCCACATCCGTCCACGCCTCGACAACGGCCGGCAGCTGCACCTGCTGCGCGACGCGCAGCAGGCCGGCATGACCTATCCGGAGGCGGGTAAACCCGGTGAATTCCCCAATTTCTTTGACAGCACAGCGGTGGATTGGTGGTGGGAGCACGCCGTGATGAATGTCGCCTCCGTCGGTGCCCGGTTCCTGAAGACCGATGAAGGCAGCGCCTTCGCCCGCCGGGCCAATGAGAGTGCAAAAACCGGCCCGTCGGACACCACCGCCAAGGGCCTGCACAATATCTTTCCCCTGGCCTATGCGGCAGCGGCGTTCAACGGTTTCATGCAGTACAACGGCATCCGGGGCATGAACCAGACCCGGGAAGGCTATGCAGGCATTCAGCGCTACCCATATATCTTCGCCGGTGACTGGCCGAGCCAATGGTCCTATTTCGCTCCCGTTATCCGGGCCGGTTTGAACATAGGTCTCTCCGGCGTAGGTTTTTGGGCCCACTGCATGGGGGGCTTCGAACAGGTTCCTGATCCTGAGTTGTATATCCGCTGGTGCCAGTTCGGACTGCTCAGCCCCATCGCGATGGTCTTTGGCATGGATCACCCCGGATATAAAGAACCCTGGCGCTATGGCCCGGAGGCCCTGCGCAATTTCAAAGCCTATGATTCGCTGCGGTATCGCCTGCTCCCTTACCTCTATTCAGCAGCTTTCCGCCAGCACCGCACAGGCATGCCGATGATGAGCGCCCTGGTGTTGTCCTACCAGGACGATTACAATGTGTACGGCATCGATGACCAGTACCTGCTCGGGGACCAGATGATGGTCTGCCCGGTGACGGTCATGGGTGCCCGCAGCCGGGTGGTCTACCTGCCGGAAGGCAACTGGGTCGACTATTGGACCGGAGAAAGGCATGCGGGCAAGACCTTCATCACCGTGCGCTGCCCCCTGGAAAAAATACCCATCTTCGTCAAAGCAGGTGCCCTCATTCCCATGCAGCCCTGGATGGCCTATGCAGGTGAAAGGCCCCTGGACACCCTGACATGGGACGTTTTTCCGGGAGGAAGCTCATCGGAAGATCTGTACCAGGACGACGGTATAAGTACCGATTATCTGCAGGGCGCGTATGCCCTGACCACCTTGCATGCCCGGAAAAGCGGTGACGATATCGTCCTGCAGCTGGACCCTCCCCGGGGCCGGTATCATCCCCCGGCCAGTGCTTATCATTTCCGGATCCATACCCGCCGTCCCATCACGGTTCGCCTCGGGACATCGGTGCTCCCGCAGCGGAACGACCATGCGGGTATGGGATGGGCCTATGACGCGACTGCCGGCATCGTGGACATACGCCTGCCCGCTGCGGCGGAAAAAGGCCTGCAGCTGAGCCTGCAATTGCCGCCCGCGGCGCCCTGAAAGAAAACCACCGACGCATGAACCAAAAACGTTTTGTATGAAAAAATACCTGGCGATTGCCCTGGGACTGACCTTGGGCCTCGGCACTGCACGCTGCCAGGATCTGGCGCAGACCCGCGCCGTTCTGCGGAAAGTCGCCGACCGCATCCTCCAGGAAACCTCGTATCAATTTGTCGACACCCGTACGGGAAAACTGTACGCCAACCTCGCCGGCGTCCCGCCCTCCCCGGACATGAAGGTCATGAGCCGGTACAACGACTGGCATTATACCAACGGCGTGCTGGGCATCGCTATGCTGGAATTGTCGGAAGCGCTGCATGATACGGCCTATGCGGCTTATGTACGCCGCAACATGGCTTTTGTCTTTCAGCCCGACAATTACCGGTATTTTAAAGCGCAATATGACAGCGTGCTGTCCGGACAAGACGGCCTCCGCCGGGTAAGCGCCCTGTCCTGGTGCATGCTCTACCGCATGATCAGGCTGGACGATTACGGCACGATGGCCGCCTGCCTGGCGGCCATGGATGCCACGCACACCCGGCCGGCCTACCGGGATTACCTGCAACGGGCCGTACACGCCTTGATGTATGCAGAACCGCGCCTGGAAGACGGCACGATTGCCCGGTATTTTCCGCATCAAATGACGATATGGGCCGATGACCTTTACATGAGCGTTTCGCTGCTGGCCCGGGAAGGCCAGCGCAGCGGCGACCGGAAATATTTCGATGATGCTGTGCGGCAGGTACGCCAGTTTCACCGGTATCTGTGGGACAGCATCCGGCAGCTCTATTATCACTGTTATTATACCGACACCAAGCATCATGGCGTAGCCTTCTGGGGCCGGTGCAACGGCTGGGTGATGATGGCGCAGGCGGATCTCCTGAGCCTGCTGCCCAAGGATCATCCGGCACGGAACGAGCTCATCCGCCTTTTCCGCGAAGAAGCGGAGGGCATTGCCCGTTATCAGTCTGCCAGCGGCCTTTGGCACCAGTTGCTGGACAAGGAAGACGCCTTCCTGGAAACCAGCGCCTCGGCGATGTTCACCTTTAGCCTGGCCAGGGGCGTGAACCAAGGATGGCTGGAGCCCGACTTTGCCCAGGTGGCTTATGCCGGCTGGAAGGGCGTCCTGAGCCAGATCAGCGCGCAGGGTGATGTCACCGGCATTTGCCCGGGCACCGGAATCGCCGTCAGGTCGAG
>CBINPH010000082.1:0-10159 GCA_966252445.1 uncultured Chitinophagaceae bacterium
GGTTGATGTGGCCTAACAATTCTGGCACAGCCATCTTTTCCAAATGCCGGTACGGGGACGGCAGTTCCGTGATCTTTTCGAACATGTAAAAACCGTAATTTATGGCGTCCTTGACCAGCAAAGATAGGGAAACCCGACGGACTATTGCATATCGTTGCCCACAATGCCTTTCGCACGGCCCGCGGCATGCCTTGTCAGCCTGGCCCTATTTCGCCGGCTATTTCTTTTTTTCAATACTTTTGTACGGGATTTTCCCCCTGACCAGCTTAGAGAACTCATCGCAATAACCTGCATATCATATGGATATATTCGAGAAACTGAAAGCGAACATGGGCAATATCGGGCAACATTCCGATCGTGCGCACGGGTATTTTACGTTCCCCAAGCTGGAAGGCGACATCGGCAGCCGGATGGTCTTTCGGGGCAAGGAGAAAATCGTTTGGAGCCTGAACAATTACCTGGGGCTGGCCAATCATCCTGAAGTCAGGAAAGTGGATACGGAGGCGACGGCCAAGTACGGACTGGCCTATCCGATGGGCGCCCGCATGATGAGTGGCAATTCCGACCAACATATCCGCCTGGAAAACGAATTATCCGCATTCATCGGCAAAGAAGACACCATCCTGTTCAACTACGGCTATCAGGGCATTATGAGCGCCATCGATGCGGTATGCAACCGCCGCGATGTGATCGTGTACGACAGCGAATCCCATGCCTGCATCATTGACGGCGTGCGGCTGCACCAGGGCCACCGCTATGTATACAAGCACAACGAGGTCGACGACTGCGAAAAGCAATTGAAACGGGCCGTCGAGCTTACCGAGAAAACCGGTGGCGGCATTCTGGTGATCACCGAAGGGGTCTTCGGCATGGCCGGTGACCAGGGCAAACTGAAAGAGATCGTCGCCCTTAAGTCGCGGTACCCTTTCCGGCTGCTGGTCGACGATGCCCACGGCTTCGGCACCATGGGCCGGACCGGTGCCGGCACCGGCGAAGAGCAAGGCATACAAGATCAGATCGACCTGTACTTTTCCACCTTTGCCAAATCCATGGCTTCCATTGGCGCCTTCATGAGCGCAGAGAAGTCCATCGTGAACTATCTGCGGTACAACATCCGTTCCCAAATATTTGCCAAGTCCCTGCCCATGCCGCTGGTGATCGGCAACCTGAAGCGGCTGGAGCTGCTGCGCAGCCAGCCGGAACATAAGGCGCGGCTCTGGTCGGTGGTCAACAAGCTCCAGAGCGGCTTGCGCGAGAAAGGCTTCAATATCGGGCACACCAATTCCCCGGTTACGCCGGTATACCTCAGCGGCAGCATCCCCGAAGCCACCGCCATGGCCGCGGACCTTCGGGAGAATTACGATATCTTTTGCTCCATTGTCGTGTATCCGGTTATTCCCAAAGGGCAGATCATCTACCGCCTGATCCCCACGGCGGTGCATACCGACGAAGATATACAGCTGACGCTGGAGGCTTTTTCGGAGGCCAAGAAAAAACTGGATGCAGGGGTATACAATGTGAGCGAGATTCCGGTGATCTGACCCGGCGCTGTCATGCCCTGTCCTCCGGGCCTGGCCCGCCTATACTGCCTTTCCATGATGCGACGCTGTTCCTCCATTATCCTCCTGGCCGTGCTGCTCCCCGCCGCGGCCCTGTGCAGGCAAAAAACCATCACCGTAGCAGATATCTACGGGCGGAACACTTTCGGCGCCAAGGCGGTGCCGGGTTTCAACTCCATGAAGGACGGGCGGTACTATACCGAGACGGACAGCGAGGGCAACCTGCTGAAAAAGGCTTTTGTGAGCGGCGTCACGGTGTCCGTTCTCGTCAAGGCAGGGGAGCTGCGGACTCCGGCGGGAAAAGTCCTTCCCCTCACCCATGTCCGCTTCAGCGACGACGAGTCGCGGCTGCTTATCCTGACCGAGGTCCGGCAGGTATACCGCCGGTCCACGACGGCCGTTCCCTGGGTCTTCGACCTGCGCAGCCGCCGCCTGACCCGGGTATCCTCCACGCCGGTCATGGAAGCTACCTTCTCTCCCGACGGCCGCAAGGTGGCGTATGTCCGCAGTGGCGACCTGTATTACCTGGACCTGGACAGTGGCCATGAAGTCAGGATCACAGCCGACGGCAGGCCCAATGCCGTGATCAATGGCATCTGCGACTGGGTCTATGAGGAAGAATTCGCCTTTACCCGCGCCTTCCAGTGGAGTCCCCAAAGCGATCAGATCGCCTATTACCGCTTCGATGAAAGCCGGGTACCTTCCTATACGATCCCGTTCTACCGGGACAGCAGCGTCTATCCCGTGCCCTATACCTACAAATATCCCAAAGCGGGAGAACCGCCTTCTGTCGTGAGCCTCCATGTCCATCATCTGGATGGCAGCGCCGCCGTCACCATGGAGCTGGGCGGCACGACCGATCAGTATATCCCGCGCATCCGCTGGACGGCGCAGAACGATACGCTCTGCATATACCGCATGAACCGGCTGCAGGATACCCTGGCCCTGCTGCTGGGCAGTACCCGCACGGGACACAGCCGCCTGCTGTACCGCCAGGACGATCCCTGGTATATTGATGACGGGCTGCTGGACGACCTCTTTTTCCTGAAGGACGGACAGCACTTCATCATCGTCGACGAGAGCGACGGCTGGCAACATGCCTACCTCTATGACATGCACGGACGCCTGCTGCGCAAGCTCACCGGGGGCGACTATGATATAGACCAGGTTGCGGGGGTGGACGAAGACCGGCGCCTGCTGTACTACACGGCGGCCCTGCCGGTACCCATGGAACGCCAGCTGTTCGCCGTGTCCCTGGAAGGCGGCAGCCCCCGTCAGCTGACGCCTGGGCGGGGCTGGCACCGCATCACGTTCAATGCCGATTTCAGCTGCTTCCTGGATGAATTTTCCGATATGAACACCCCGCCGGTGTTCCGGATCTGTGACGAGGGCGGTGAGGTCCTGCGCACGCTGGAAGACAACGGGCACCTTCGCCAGGTAATCGCCGACTACGGTTTTGGACGGGCGCAATTCCTGCATATCCCGAACCGGAGCGGCGTAGCGCTGAATGCCTGGATGCTGAAGCCGCCGGACTTTGACTCCCTGCGACACTACCCGCTGCTGTTCATGAACTATGGCGGGCCGGGTTCCCAGTCGGTCGTCAACCGCTGGGGCGCCGTCAACAGCTGGCAGCAAATGCTGGCCCAGCGCGGGTATGTGATCGTCTGTGTCGACAATACCGGCACCGGTTTCCGGGGCCGGACGTTTAAGAAAAAATTCACGTACCTGCGGCTGGGCATGGCAGAGCTCAACGACCAGATGGATGCCGCCCGCTGGCTGAGCCGGCGCTACCGCTGGGTAGACAGTACCCGCATCGGCCATTGGGGCTGGAGTTTTGGAGGGTTTCTGAGCGCCTTGGCGATCACCAAAGGCAGCGGCGTGTTCAGCACGGCCATCGCCGTGGCGCCGGTCACCGACTGGCGCTACTATGACAACATCTATACCGAGCGGTACATGCGTACACCGCAGGCCAATCCCGGCGGATACCGGGAAACATCACCAATCCGCTTTGCCAGTCAGCTCAAAGGCAAGCTGCTGCTCATTCACGGCACTGCCGACGACAATGTCCATTTTCAAAACAGCGTGATGTTCAGCGAAGCGCTCATCCAGGCGGGGAAATCATTCCGGCAGGCCTATTATCCCAACAAGAATCACGCCATTGCCGGCGGACGGACCCGTTTCCAGCTGTATACCCGCATGACGGATTTCCTGCTCGAGAACCTGCCGGTTCATCCCTGAACATTTTTGCAGGTTCCGTTGTACTGGAAGAAAATCCCCGGATTTGCTTACCTTGCCGGGGAGGGAAAAGCGCACGGGCCATGCATGATATAGAACCCTTTTACAACTGGCGGCACCTGTACACTGCAGAGGAGGATGAACAATCGCCGTTCTACGGAAGAGAGTATAACGAATTCGAGTATACGAACAAGATATACAATTACTATATTCATCCGCAATGGGATGATTTCGGATCGGCGAACTTCTATATCAAGATACTCTACACCGACTACCAGCTCTCCTTCACCATCATTGAAATGATCGGGGAATGGAACGATTGCATCGAGAACGACATCATGACGTTGAAGCGGGAGGTCATCGACCTCATGATCAGCAAAGGCATCCACAAATTCATCCTTATCGCCGAAAACGTCCTGAATTTTCACAGCTCTGACGACTGTTACTACGAGGAGTGGTGGGAGGACATCCGGGATCAGGGCGGCTGGATCGCCTGCCTGAACCTGCCCGAGCAAACGGCGCAGGAGTTCCAGAATGCCAAGCTGGATCGTTACCTGCACCTGCTGCACAATGATCGCTGGCGCACTTTTCAACCCCTGCCCTTCTACCACCAAATCGACAACCTCATGCTCAAGCTGGTGGAATGAGGCCTGCTGATCTCCTGCCGGCCGCTCCCGCCCCGCTTTGAATAATGGCGATTGTGATGTATTTTTGCCAGTCCCCTGGCGGACTACACTGCAAACATCTCAATATTATTCCATATGAAGTGGGGCGTATACTTGACCTCTGCCGTCGGCAAGAAACTGGTGATGGCCTTTACGGGTATTTTCCTGATCCTGTTCCTCATCGTCCATGTGACGGTCAACAGTTGCATTTTTGTGCCTGATCACGGGGAAACCTTCAACAAAGTAGCCCATTTTTTCGGGACGAACTGGGTCGTGCACCTGCTGGAAGTCGGGCTGTTCGTCGGGATCCTCCTCCACATCATCCAGGGCCTGGCCCTGACCATACAGAACCGCAGCAAGCGGCCTGTGCGGTACGCCGTCAACCGCCGGAGTGAGAACAGCCACTGGTATTCCCGCTCCATGGGACTCCTGGGCACCCTGATCCTGATCTTCCTGATCATCCACCTGGGTGATTTCTGGGTACATACGCGCTTCGCCGGCCTGTTCGGTGGAACAGGGGAAGTCATCTATGACCAAAAACCCATGGATGATCTTTTCGGAAAAATGAAACAGGTCTTCGCACAGGGATGGATCGTCGTGATCTATCTCGCCGGGGTCTTTTCCCTGGCCTGGCACCTGGTCCACGGCTTCCAGAGCGCCTTCCGGACTCTGGGCATGACCTCCTATAAATATATTCCCATTGTCCGCGGTGCAGGCATCGCCTTTGCGATCATCGTCTGCATCCTGTTCGCCCTCATGCCGGTACTCATCTACTTCGGTGTCGTGCGCTGAGACCGTCCAAATTCGTATTCGAACAATTCACACCCATGGAATTAAACGCCAAAATACCCACAGGCCCTCTCGAGGACAAATGGACCCACTACAAGAGCACCTGCCGGCTCGTCAATCCGGCCAACAAGAGGAGGCTGGAGGTGGTGGTGATCGGGAGCGGCCTGGCGGGCGCCTCGGCGGCCGCCACCCTGGCCGAGCTGGGCTACCAGGTGAAGGTCTTCTGTTTCCAGGACAGCCCGCGCCGCGCCCACAGCATCGCCGCCCAGGGGGGCATCAACGCGGCCAAAAACTATCAGAACGACGGCGACTCGGTCTTCCGCCTTTTCTACGATACAGTCAAAGGCGGCGATTACCGTTCCCGCGAAGCCAACGTATACCGCCTGGCCGAGGTCAGCGCGTCCATCATCGATCAATGTGTCGCACAAGGTGTTCCTTTCGCCCGTGAATACGGGGGGCTCCTGGCCAACAGGTCTTTCGGCGGGGTGCAGGTGCAACGCACGTTTTACGCCGCCGGACAGACCGGGCAACAACTGCTCCTGGGCGCTTATTCCGCGCTCATGCGGCAGGTGGCCCTGGGCAACGTCACCCTGCATGCCCGCCATGAAATGCTGGAGCTGGTGGTGATCGACGGCAAAGCCCGCGGCATCATTGCCCGGGATCTGGTGACCGGTGACCTGGAACGTCATTTTGGCCATGCCGTGGTGATGGCCAGCGGGGGATACGGCAATGTGTTCTACCTGTCTACCAATGCCATGGGATCCAATGTGACCGCTTCCTGGAAAGCCCACAAAAAGGGTGCGTATTTTGCCAACCCCTGTTATACCCAGATCCACCCCACCTGCATCCCGGTGAGCGGCGATCACCAGAGCAAACTCACGCTCATGAGTGAATCGCTGCGCAACGACGGACGGATATGGGTGCCCAAGCAAAAGGGGGACAGCCGCCGCCCCAATGAGATTCCGGAATCCGAACGGGACTATTACCTGGAAAGAAGGTATCCGGCCTTCGGCAACCTGGTGCCCCGTGACGTGGCGTCCCGGGCAGCCAAGGAACGCTGCGACGCCGGGTACGGGGTGGGGGCATCCAAAATGGCCGTATACCTCGACTTTGCCTCAGCGATAGACCGCTACGGCCATACCGAAGCGCACAAGCAGCAGCTGAAGGACCCGGACCCCGAACAGATCAGGAGGCTGGGCAAGCAGGTCATCGCCGAGAAATACGGGAACCTTTTCGAAATGTACGAGAAGATTACCGGGGAAAACCCATATGAGATGCCCATGCGCATTTTCCCGGCCGTCCATTACACCATGGGAGGCCTGTGGGTCGACTATGAACTGATGACCACCATCCCCGGGCTCTATGCGCTGGGAGAATGCAATTTCTCTGACCACGGCGCCAATCGCCTCGGCGCCTCGGCGCTGATGCAGGGGCTGGGTGACGGGTATTTCGTCATCCCTTACACCATCGGCAACTACTTGGCCGACGAGATCCGCACGGCACCCATAGCCACGGATCATCCGGCTTTCGTAGCGGCCGAGACAGCCGTCAGGGAACGCATCAGCCGGCTGCTCGGCGTGGGTGGCCGACATTCGGTGGATCACTTCCACAAGGAGCTCGGCAAGATCATGTGGAACAAATGCGGGATGTCCCGCAATCAGCAGGGGCTGGAAGAAGCCATCAGCGAAATCCGCGCGCTGCGGGAGGAGTTTTGGAAGGATGTGCGCGTCCCCGGCGGCGCCGATGAGCTGAATCCCGAACTGGAAAAAGCGGGGCGGGTAGCCGACTTCCTGGAACTGGGCGAGCTGGTCTGCGTAGATGCGCTCTACCGCCGGGAAAGCTGCGGAGGGCACTTCCGCGAGGAGTACCAGACCGAAGAGGGTGAGGCCCTTCGGGATGACGAGCATTTTTGCCATGTAGCGGCCTGGGAATACAAGGAGAACGGGGCTTTCGACCTGCATGCCGAACCCCTGAACTACGAGGTTATGCATCCCACCCAACGCAGTTATAAATAGGGCTGACCGATAATCGCCATATCCGGCAGCTAAGTAGCCGGGCAAAAAAAACATCATGGATCTGACACTGAAAGTCTGGAGACAAAAAAATCCGCAGGACAAAGGCCGTTTTGAGACCTATGCGGCCAAGGACATATCCGGAGACATGTCCTTTCTGGAGATGTTCGACGTGTTGAACGAGAAACTGATCAGCGAGGGGCAGGAGCCTATTGCTTTCGATCACGACTGCCGGGAGGGCATCTGTGGCATGTGCTCCATGTACATCAACGGCCGCGCCCATGGCCCCCTGCACGGCACCACGACCTGCCAGCTGCATATGCGCCATTTCCGGGATGGCGACACCATTGTGGTGGAGCCCTGGCGCGCCGGCCCCTTTCCCGTCATCCGGGACCTGGTCGTGAACCGCAAGGCCTTCGACCGCATCATCGAAGCGGGCGGCTATGTTTCCGTGAATACCGGCAACGCCGTCGATGCGAACGCCATACCCATTGAGAAAGAGAGTGCCGACAACGCCTTCGCCGCCGCCACATGCATCGGCTGTGGCGCCTGCGCAGCGGCCTGTCCCAACACCTCCGCCATGCTGTTCGTGAGTGCCAAGATCTCCCAGCTGGCCATGCTGCCCCAGGGCGACCCCGAGCGTAAATCCCGCGCCAAACGCATGATCGAGCAAATGGACAAGGAAGGGTTTGGCAGCTGTTCCAATATCGGCGCCTGCGAGGCCGAATGCCCCAAGGAAATCTCCATCACCCACATCGCCAGGGCCAACAGCGAATACCTCCGGTCCATGACGGCAGCCGACTGAGGTGCGGCCTCAGGGTCCCGCATCTGCCGCCGGAGCCAAGGGAGGTCCGGGCCGGTAGGTCTTGCGGAAAAGGGCCACCGCCCGTTTCACCTCCACCAGGAGATCGTAGTCCGTCAGCTGTCGTACATAGAGATATGGCGGGTGGTACCACAACAGGAAGGCCTCCAGCGAATCGCCTTTCAGGCCAAACAATTCCTCGATCTGGCCGGGCCTCACCCGGGAACGGACATACTGTTGTTCCTCGTATTGCTGGTAATCCTTCTGAAAACGCCACAGCCTTTTTTGCCGCCCGCTCAGCGCATCGTAAAGGGCCGTGATGGGGTGGTTGACCGCGTCGAGCCCCCGGGTCTTGCCCTGGTCGAGGGCATCGCTGAACCAGGATCGCCGCTCCAGGGAATCGAAGCGGTAGTCCGGCTTGTGGCCGACGATCTCCACCGGCTCCAGGTTGTACTTCCGTTTGTGCAGGCTCACGTCGATCCGCTGGCGGATATACAGGGCGTTCACCTGTACGGTATCGGGCAGATAACCCACGAAGGAAAAGATAATGCGGTCAAAATCTCCGGCGGCCAGCTGGTAGGTGCCGGCGCTGTCTGTGAGGGTACCGGTGCCCGAATGGCTATTGATGACGCTGACCTCGGCGAGGGGTGCATGGCTGTCGGCGTCGGTGATCTTGCCCATGATGCTGACCTGGCGGCCCTGCTGCCCCAGGCCCCGGACAGCGTGCAGCATACAGCCCATGCCCATTCCAACAATGATTAGCCGGTAACGCATATTTTCAGGCCAAACCTACTACAATTGCGGGACGGGAGAAAGGCGGAGCGCCTTTTTTGCAAAACTTTAGGATACCCGGGGATCGGCCCGGCACGGCAGGATTCTTTACCTTTGGGCGCCATAGTGCGTATTATTTTCCATAACCCAACAACCCATGTTCCGCAAACTCTTTGCCTTGCTCCTCATCCTGTTCCTGGTGGGCGCCGCTTTCCAGGGGTCCTATGGATGGGGGGTATGGGGTCACCAGCACATCAACCGGGCGGCTATTTTCGCCCTGCCTGAACCCTTGCGCTCGTTTTACTTCAACCATGCGGATTTTATCACCGTCGAGGCCTCGATCCCGGACGTCCGCAAATACACCCTCAATGCCCGCGACGAGGGCCCGCGCCATTACATTGACCTGGAGGCCTACGGAGAAAGGCCCTTCGACTCCCTACCCCATCTATGGGACGACGCGGTCCGGCGCTATGGGAAAAGCACCCTGTATAAGAATGGCATCCTGCCCTGGTACATCGCCCTCACGACCGACAAACTCACCACGGCCTTCCGGCAACACGACTAGGTCCGGATACTCCTGCTGTCGGCCGACCTGGCCCACTATATCGGGGACGCCTACATGCCGCTGCATACCTCGCTGAACCATGACGGCCAGCTGACGGGGCAACGGGGCGTCCATGCTTTGTGGGAATCCCTGCTGCCGGAGATGTTCGGTGAGGGGTACAACCTGCATACGACGGACCTCCGTGATGTAGGAGATCCCCAGCAGGCGGCATGGGACATCCTGCAGGAGAGCCATGCCCTGGTGATTGAGGTGCTGACCACGGAAAAAAAGCTGCTGGACAGCTGGCCGCAGGCACGCATCTACGCATCGGACAGCCAGGGACAAATCCGGAAAAACCGCTACGGCAATCCCTGGTTCAGCGACGCCTTTGCGACGGCTTATCATCAGGCTTTGCACGGCATGGTGGAGCGGCAGATGCGGCTGGCCATTGCCAGCACGGCCAGTTTCTGGTATACCGCCTGGGTAAATGCCGGGCGGCCGGATCTTTCCGTATTGGATGATCCCTATACCTACCGGGTCAACAGCAGCCTGCTTAAATCTGAATACCGGCTCTGGACCCGCCAGGGAAAACTGGTGGGTGTCCGCCCCCAGGCGGAGTTCTGAGCCTCAGGGATGATAGCGGTTGCCCCTGGCCGCCCCCAGCTCCTCCTTAGACCGAGACGTTAAAATCCCTGAGCGCATCGTTCAGGCTGGTCTTGCGGTCCGTAGACGCCTTACGCTGCCCGATGATCAGGGCGCAGGACACATGATATTCACCCGCC
>CBINPH010000083.1:0-10154 GCA_966252445.1 uncultured Chitinophagaceae bacterium
AGCCGAAATAGGGGATCACCGCAGTGATGTACCCGGCCGAGGCCCGCTTGGCGGCGTCGATCATCATCAGGAGCTCCATCAGGTTGTCGGTGGGCGCAAAAGTGCTTTGCACCAGGAACACATAGTCCCCGCGGATGCTCTCCAGGAAAACGGGCTGGAACTCCCCGTCGCTGAATTTCTGGATATTGATCTTGCCGAGCCCGTTGCCGAACCGGATGGCGATCTTTTCGGCCAGTTCCCGGGTACAATTGCCCGAAAAGATTTTGACAGAAGGCTGCATATGTGGGTGGTTGGCATGAACAGAGGCCGCAAAAATAGCCATTTATGCAGGAAAACCGAACCTGCGCGAAGGCATGTGGATAAGTCCGCGCTGGGCCGGCACCGCCCTTCGGCAGGGGCTACTGCCGGGCTCAGCGGGCATATTTCCAGGAAAGGTTGTACAGGACTTTCCGGGCGCTGTCGTCCAGCACGGGCTGCAGATCGCTGCGAATGAAGTGACGCTTGAAGGAGACGATGGCCGCGGCGCTGTCGCTGATGTCATAGCCGATGAGGCGCAGGGCCCTGAGCGCATCGAAGCCGCTAGGCACCGGGGCCAGGACCGTGTCGGGCCAGAAGCCGAACCCATGGCGCGCCAGGGTGTCCCAGGGAAAATATACGCTGGGGTCCTGCTTGCGTGTGGGCGCGATATCGGCATGACCGACGAAGTTGCCCGCCGGGATATGATACCGCTCCCGGATGGAGCCCAGCACCGTCAGCAGGGACCTGATCTGGGCGGGGGGAAAGGGTTCCCGGCCCGTGTTGTCGAGCTCTATACCCAGGGACACCGAGTTGACATTGCGGATATGCCCCCAGCGCGAGATCCCGGCCTGCCAGGCGCGGTACCGCTCGTCCACCAGCTGGAACACGGTGCCGTCCTTGCAGATCAGGTAATGGGCGCTGACGCGGCGGTTGGTGGAAGGGTTGGTCAGGGTGTGCAGGGACTGGGCGCAGCCGGCCTCCTCGGTCTGGTGGATGATCACCATGTCGGGGGTGCGGATGTCGAAGTTGGGAGAGGGCGCCACCCAGCGCCGGCCTTCCAGGGAATCGGGGGGCAGGGGCGCCGGCGTGAAGCGCCGGTAGCCGTCAGCCATGGATTTGAGGCGCTGCCCGTAGGCCTTGCGCACGGCATGCGGCTGGGGATAGGTCTGCCGGGCGCACGAACTCCATACCAGGGCGCCCGCAAAGAGGAGGGCCACCGGAACCATGTTTTTCATGCCATGAAAGTACGGCATCCCGGCGGATCATTCCTGGCGGACCAGCTGCCCGGAACCGGCAATATGCGAAGAAGTCGCCGGCGTGCCGCCGTAATACACGTTGCCCGAGCCCAGGATATGTGCCTCCAGCTGGCGGCTGACAAACAGGTTCACGTTGCCGCTGCCGGCTATTTTCACGTCCGCCGTCTCGCTCTTCAGGTCCCTGCCCTTCAGGTTGCCGCTGCCCAGGATGTCGGCCTCAGCCTCCCGCGTCATGCCCGAAAGGGTGACATTCCCCGAGCCGGCTATGCGCACATCCACCGAGGGCGCACGAACCGCCGCGCGGATGGAGCCCGAGCCGGCGCTGTTGAATTCCAGCCCGGCATCGGCGCGCAGGGTGTCCTCGACCACGATATCCCCCGAGCCGGCCAGGTGCAGCTTGCGCACCTCCGGTGCCGTGACGGTGACATGGATGGGCGCATGGGCGTTGATGTGGACATTGTCGCGGAACTTGACGACCAGCTTGTCGCCGTCTACACGGGTTTCTATGTAGGGCAGCAGGTTGCCCTCGGCCGACACGGTGGCGGGAGCGGCAGGTCCCGGCCGCAGCTGCAGGTGGAAGCCGCCGAGGAGCACCAGCTCCCCGAAGGCCCCCAGGTCACGCTGCTCTTCCTTCACGGGTCCTGCGCCGGTCACGCGGGGCCCGCCCATGTGGCAGCCCGCGGCCAGCAGCGCCAGGGGAAGCCAGGTCCCCGGAGTCCGCCAACGGATGGATATTTGCATGGTGGTCAAAGTTCAGTGCCATCCCTTGCGGCCCGCGCCCAGCAGCTGCCGTACCGCCTGCTCCGGTTCCGTCGCCCGGAAAACATTGCTGCCGGCGACCAGCACCTCCGCCCCGGCGCCCACGATGTCAGCGGCATTGTCGGCGCTGACGCCTCCGTCAATCTCTATGAGGGCCGACGAAGCGCGTTCGTCGATCAGCCGCCGCAGTTCGCGGATCTTCTCCATGGAATGGGGGATGAAGGCCTGGCCGCCAAAGCCGGGGTCCACGGTCATCACATTCACGATATCCACGTCGCCGATGATGTCGGCCAGCAGGGCTACGGGGGTGTGGGGGTTGATGGCGACGCCGGCCTTCATGCCCAGGGCGTGGATCTGCGCGATGTCGCGGTGCAGCTGCGGGCAGGCTTCAAAGTGCACGGTCAGGTGGTCGGCGCCCGCCTCGCGGAAAGCGGCGGCATAGCGCCCGGGTTCGCTGATCATCAGGTGCACGTCCAGTGGTTTGCGGGCCACCCGCTTCACCGCCGCGACGACGGGCAGGCCGAAGCTGATGTTGGGCACAAAACGGCCGTCCATGATGTCGAGATGCAGCCAGCCGGCCTCGCTGCGGTTGACCATCTCCACCTCCTCGCCGACCTTCAGAAAATCGGCAGCCAGCAGGGAAGGCGCGATCAGGGGGGGTTGCTGTGGCAAGTCAAATCGGTTTTTGGGTGTTCTGCGGGAGCTTCCCGAGGCGGTCGAGGCCTTCCTGCGCCGGACGGTTGTCCTTGTCGAGGTTCAGGGCCTGCTGGTAATCGGCGCGGGCCTCCTCCGGGTGCTTCAGCTTTTCGTTGCAGCGTCCCCGGTGATAATAGGCCGCCGCATCGGCGGGGCTCACGCTGATTGCTAAGGTAAAGACTTCCCGGGCTTTTTTCCAATTGTTTTTATCCTCATACAACTGTCCCAGCTGCAGGTATGCATCGGTATGATAGGCATCGGTGCGTATGCAACGCCCGAAGGCCTCGATGGCGCTGTCGCTCTCGCCGCGGCGCTGGTAGTAGAGCCCCATGCCGTAGTAAGGTTCGCCCTGGGTGGTGTCCACGGCGGCGGCCCGGCGGTAATAGTCCAGCGCTTCCCTGCGCCGCTCCCCGGCCAGCAAGTCCGCCAGGGCCATCAGGGCGTCGTAGTTCAGGGGCGAGAGCTCGACGGCCTTCTGCATGCCGGCCAGGGCGCGGGAGCTGTCCCCCAGGGCCTGGTAGGCCTGCGACTGGAGCCCGTAGGCCTCGGCCAGGCGGGGATCGATGCCCAGCAGGGTATCCATCTGGCTCACCACGGCGGGATAATCGCGCTGCTGGAACAGCACATAACCCAGCTGCAGGCGCGGCCGCCGTGCCCGGGGCTGCAGGGCCAGCACATGACGGTAAGCCTGCTCCGCCTCCTGCAGGCGGCCCAGCGCCAGCAAGGCCTCTCCCCAGCCCGCAAAGGCTTCCGCGCGGGTGGAGTCCAGCGTCACGGCATGGCGGAGGTCCCTTTCGGCCAGGGCATACTGTTCCATGGCATACAGGACGCCGCCCCGGGCCACGAAAAGACGGGCGCTGTCGGGATGCAGGCGGATGGAGTCGGTCAGCTCCGCAAGGGCGCGGCTGTGAAACAGGGAGTCCTCCGCAGGGGACGCTGTCGCCTGCTCCCCCCCTTTCCGGCCGCAGCCCGCCAGCAGCAGGACCGCCAGGACCAGGAACACCATGCATTTTGCCATGGGCCAAAGATAAGTCATTCCCGCTGCGGGAAAGGGCCGCACCATAGGCTAGGCATCGAGGCCGCACTGCTGCATGAAATCGTTGCGGAAAACCTCCCGGGTCGCCGGGTCCAGCAGGGCGTTCCGGGCGCGGAGAAAAGCATCCACCGCCGCCTGCCCGTACATGCGCCGGACCAGGGGCCCGTCCAGGACAAAGTTCAGCTTGCCCCAGTGCAGGGTAAACGGAATGCCTTCGGCCTCCAGCGCCGACCACACCTTGCGGAAAAAGTCCCGGGAGACCTGGGCATCCACCCCGTCCATTTCGAGGACACAGGTATGGGGGAACTTGGTGAAGCCCATGACGGAGCGGGTGCCTTTGACGAAGCGCAGGCCCAGCGCACCGGGGAAGGGCGAGGTCTTGTTGGCCTCCATGATGATGCGGATGGCCCTGGTCGTGTCCGCCATGTCCAGCGCCGTGGCGGCGCTGGCAGCCTTGCCGCGGAAGCGGGTATTGATGAAAATTTCTCCCAGGGTGCCGAAAGCGGGGCCGTTGGCTTTGAAGGCCAGGGGGAACAGACTGTTGACCAGGGGCGGCACCAGCAGGGGGCTGAGGGAGCCCATCTTGTCCAGCACGGACTGGATCACGCCCAGCGTGTCGTCGCCGTACATGAAGCCCCCGTCGTCGCGGGGCCGGCGGGGATAGTCGTCGTGGTAGGGCAGCTTGTACAGCAGGCGCAGGTACACCCCCTTGCGGGGATCATCCTCGGCGAAGCGGTGCGGGTTGATGACCAGCTCCAGGTGGTACAGGCGCCTGACGGGATCGTCGACGGGCACGGGCAGCCGCGGGGCCAGCCCGGAAAAATCCAGGGCGGTGATGACCCGGCGGAGGGCGTCGTCATAGGGCAGGTTGTCCAGGCGGTGTTCCTCCAGCAGGAACAGGGGCTCGGTCTCCAGCATCACGCCGTGGATAAACCCGAAACAGCCGAAGCTCACCAGCGCGGCATAGAACTGCTCGTCGTCCTGCACCAGCTCGGCGCCCAGCCACTGCAGGAAGGCTGGCGAGGCCACCGGCGCGGAGGCGCGCTCCAGCCATATGTGGCGGTCCGCCCCCGTCACCAGGTGCAGGCCGACCACGCTGTCGTGGATGGCTCCCACCTCGTAAGCCGCCCCGTGGGTGCCCGTGGAGAAGGCGCCGACGATGGACTGGCCGTTGCTGGCGCCGCAGGCCTTCAGGGAGCGGCCCTTCGCCTGGAGGATGCGGTGCAGCTCCAGCACGCTCATCCCGCATTGGCAGAAAAAAAGGTCGGCGGAGCTGCGGCCGTCCTGCCGGTACCCGGGGGCGACGAAGGAATCGTGCATCCAGAAGGCGAGGCGGAGCGCCTTGGTGTCGATCAGGCCGTCGCGGCAGACGGCGACCGGGGAGAACGACCAGCCGTTGCCCAGCGCGCGTATGCGCGTGCCCGTTTCCACGGCGTGGGCGATGAGCCATTGCATGTTGGCGGTGGTAGCTCCATAGCGCTCCTCATAGGGCAGGTCATCCCTCAGCCGCAGGGCGAAACTGGCGTCGGGGTTGAGGCGCACGGTAAAGTTCTCGTGGCCGTTGGTCCAGCGGCGGATGGGCATCCGCACGATGCCTTGGGGTAGGGTCATGGCTGCGGGGTTGAGGGGGAAAGGTCTTCGCCGAGGTCACCGGGATTGGCGGGCACGGGTGCGCAGTCCCAGCGCAGGTCCATGGGCACGACGGCGCCCAGGGTGACGGCCGACAGCAGGATGAAACCGATGTTGGTCTTGACCTCCACCTTGTTCAGGTGGTTGAACTGCGCCTCGCATCCGGGGTTCAGGTCCCGGGGCTGCACCAGCCCCCAGGCATAGGTCCAGACCACGCGGCGGTGCAGGGGATTGTGGGCGAAAGTGTTGGAGTCGTACTCCGTGACGATGCGGGGCCCGATGGCACAGCCCTGGGCGCTCAGAAAGAGCAGCCAGAGGCCACAGGCTGGCAGGAAAGCCCTGCCCCGGGCCGCAGGATTTTTTTTGGGGTTCATGGATCCGGGGTTTAGGGGAAAGATAGGGCCTTTTACCCGGATATGCAACCCTCAGGAGGAAGCGGCGTCGTCGTACTTGGCCGTCTTCTCTTCGATGTGGACATCGCCGTCCCGGCGGTGCTGGATCTTGACGTTCACCAGCACTTCGGAAGCGCCCGCCTCGAAACAGGCCTGCTGGGCCGCGGCGACCAGGTCCATGAGCTGATCATAGGGGCCTTCCATCACGGTTTCAAAGGGACATACCCGGTATTTTACCCCGGAGCGGCGGATCACCGCTATGGCGGCGTCCACCACGCGGTAGGCACTGTCGTCAGGGACCTTGGGCAGGACCTGGACGGCGACATTGACCATGCGCGCGGAAGCGGATGTATGGGTCATCTGGCAGTTTTTTGAAAAAAATGACCGGCAGGCAGGAGCCGCACGCCGGCCGCACCCATGGCGTCCAGCGCGGCCTGCCCGTCGCCGGCATGCTGCTCCACGGGGGCCACGGCGTCGGTCACCACCTGCACCTCGAAGCCCGCGCACAGGGCATCCAGGGCGGTGGCGCGGACACAGTATTCGGTGGTCAGCCCGCAGAGGGTCAGCGTGTCCACCCCCTGGCGGCGCAGCCACCATTCCAGGTCTTCATTCGTCGCCTCGAAGGCGCTGTACCCGTCGTCGCTGTTGCCGGTGCCCTTGAGCAGGAGCCGGTCGATGCGCTCCGTGCGGAGGCCCGGATGGAAAGCCGCCCCGGGGGTGGCGCGTATGCAATGGGGAGGCCATTTGTCGAAGTGGGCCGTGGCGGCGGGATGCCAGTCCTTGGAGGCGGCGATGCAGCCGAAATGGGCGCTGAGGGCATTGATGACCTCCACCACCCTGTCCCCGCCGGGAGCGGGCAGGGTGCCGCCGGGACAAAAGTCCCGCTGCACATCGATGATCAACAGTGCTGCTTTCATAAGAACCTTGCGATGTCAGGCCATCTCCACCACCCGGGTGGGATCCATGTTGGCGTTGCGCAGGGATACCTGCTGGGCGACCTGGCGGGCCAGGTCGGCGAAGGCCTTGCGGGTCACCTCATCATCCCCCACCATGGCGGGCACGCCGATGTCGCCCCCCTCGCAGATGCCCTGCACCAGGGGTATCTCCCCCAGCAAGGGCAGGCCAAATTCGGCGGCCAGGCGCTTGCCCCCGTCCCGTCCGAAAAGGTAGTAGGCGTGGTCCGGCAGTTCGGCCGGCACGAAATACGCCATATTCTCCACCAGGCCCAGCACGGGAACGCGGATGGCGCCTGTGCCGAACATGCCTATGCCCTTCTTGGCATCGGCCAGGGCGACCTCCTGGGGCGTGGTGACGACCACCGCCCCCGTGACGGGGACGGTCTGCACCAGCGTCAGGTGGATGTCACCGGTACCCGGCGGGAGGTCGATGATGAGGTAATCCAGGGCGCCCCAGTGCACCTCCGTGACGAACTGCTTCAGGGCGCTGCTGGCCATGGGCCCCCGCCATACCACCGCCTGCCGCTCGTCGACCAGCAGGCCTATGCTCATCAGCTTGATGCCAAAGCGCTCCATGGGCACGATCATGCCCTTGCCGTTGACCTGGGTCATCATGGGGCGCTCGCCGCGGACGCCGAACATGATGGGCACGCTGGGCCCATAGATATCGGCATCCATGAGCCCCACCGCGGCCCCGTCCGCGGCCAGCGCCAGCGCCAGGTTGGCCGCCACGGTGGACTTGCCTACGCCGCCCTTGCCGCTGGCCACGGCGATGATGTTCTTGACTTCCGGCAGCAGGTTGCGGTTGTCCTTGCGGTTGCTCGTCACGCGGGAGGTCATCTGCACATCCACCGCCAGCGCAGGGTCGATGAGGTGATGAATGGCGTTGATGCAGGCGTTGCGGATCAGCTCTTTCAGCGGGCAGGCAGGCGTGGTCAGCACCACCGTGAACCGCACGCCCGTCTTGGAGACCTCCACATCGCGCACCATGTCCAGGGTGACGATGTCCTTACCCAGGTCCGGCTCCATCACGTTCTTCAGGGCCCCGAGCACTGTATCTGTTGAGATCATGTCCAATATTTTGTTAAATCTTGCGGTATTCCGCAAAGGTAGGTCAAACAGGCCTTATTTTGCGCCCGCCGGGCCCTTTCAGATATGTAACAATAGCGGCCGCCCCCATGTTATCATAGCAATGGATTATCTTTGTTCGATATGCCCAGACCCTACCTCATAGGTTGTTTACTGTTCTGCCTGCCGCTGGTCGCCCGCGCCCAGGGGGGCAGCGATACCCTCGTAGAGGTCTCCGGCGTCACGATGACCGCGGACAGCATGCGCAGCATCCCCAATGTCAGCGTGCTCGTCAAAGGACAGAACCGCGGCACCATCACCAACGATCAGGGCGTCTTTTCCATCGTCGTGTTCAAGGGCGACACGCTCATCTTCAGGGCAGTGGGCTTCAAGGCGGAGGAGGTGAAGATCCCCGGCGGCCTGGGCAGCGACCATTACGCCTTGCTGCAGACCATGACGCAGGACACGACCTACCTGCCCATGACCATCATCCGCCCCTACCCCACCAAGGACGAGTTCGCCTACGCCTTCCTGCACTGGGACATCCCCGACGATAAATACGATTACGCCCGGGCCAACACCGACCAGCGAAGCCTGCAGGCGCAGATGTTCTACACCCCCGCCTCGGGCCGGGAAGGCGTGAACCAGAGCTTCAACAGGCAGGCCCAGTTCCAGCGCTCGAAGGGGCAGCTCCCCACCATGAACATCTTCAACCCCCTGGCCTGGGCCCAGTTTTTCCAGTCGCTGAAGAAGGGCGATTTCAAGAAGCGTGACTGAACGCCGGGCGGCCGCGCCGGTGTCCCCTGCGGGCACGGGCATGTCGCAAAAATCCTTAACTTGCCGCTGTCCACTGGTCTTGCAGTCCACCGCATGGCTTGCCCTGCATGGCTGGCCCCGCACAGGCAGCGGACGGCAACCGTAAAGCGCCCCGGAAACCCATGGAGAATCACCTACCCTTTCTAATATCTGACCTGGCCCTCATCCTGGGCGCGGCGGCGATCACCACCCTGATCTTCAAAAAACTCAAGCAGCCGCTGGTGCTGGGCTACATCATCGCCGGCCTGCTGGTGGGTCCCCAGATCAAGCTCATCCCCACCGTGACCGACCAGGCCAGCATACGGATCTGGGCCGAGATCGGCGTCATCTTCCTGCTGTTCAGCCTGGGCCTTGAGTTCAGCTTCCGCAAGCTCGTGCGCGTGGGCGGGACGGCCTCCGTGACGGCCCTGGTGGAGATCGTGTTCATCGTGCTGGCGGGCTATTTCCTGGGGCGCTGGATGGGCTGGCGGGTGATCGACTGCATCTTCCTGGGCGGCATGCTGGCCAGCTCATCGACGACCATCATCATCCGGGCCTTCGACGAGCTGGGCGTCAAGACCAAGCAGTTCGCCCGCATCGTTTTCGGGGTGCTCATCGTCGAGGACATCGTCGTCATCCTCATCCTGGTGCTGCTGCCGACCATCGCCATCAGCCAGCAGTTCCACGGCTCGGAGCTGCTGGGCACCATCCTGAAGCTGCTTTTCTTCCTGCTGCTCTGGTTCCTGCTGGGCATCTTCCTGCTTCCATCCTTCCTGAAGAGGGCATCCACCCTGCTGGATTCCGAGACCTTGCTGCTGTTGTCCATGGGCCTGTGCCTGGGCATGGTCGTCCTGGCCACGCAGGTGGGGTTCTCCGCAGAGCTGGGCGCCTTTGTCATGGGCTCGCTCTTCGCCGAAACGACCTCTTCGGAAAAAGTGGAGCATATCCTGCAGTCGGTCAAAGACCTCTTCGGCGCCATCTTCTTCGTATCGGTGGGCATGATGATCGACCTGAACGCCATGCTGGAATACCGGGTACCCATCCTGCTCATCACCCTGCTCACCATCGTCGGCAAGTTTTTCAGCTCCTCCCTGGGCGCCTTGCTGTCGGGGCAGCCGCTGAAGCAATCCGTGCAGGTAGGCATGAGCATGGCGCAGATCGGCGAATTCGCCTTCATCGTGGCTACCCTGGGCCTCACCCTGGGGGTCACCAGTGATTTCCTATTCCCCGTCGCCGTGGGCGTCTCGGCCATCACCACCTTCACCACCCCATATCTGATCCGCCTGTCGGAGCCGGTATACCAGCAGCTGGAACACTGGATGCCGGCCTCCTGGCTGCAGTTCCTCAACCGGTACAGCTCCGACGCGCAGAAGATCCCTACCGTGAGCGGGTGGAAGCCGCTGCTGCGTACCTACGGGCGCGTGATCGCCGTCAACGGGGTGATCAGCGTGGGCATCATCATGCTCTGCGGGGTATTGCTGGAGCCGCTGCTCAGCCGCGAACTGCATGCCGGCCTGCTGAGCCACGTGCTGCTGGCCTTCATCTCCCT
>CBINPH010000084.1:0-10031 GCA_966252445.1 uncultured Chitinophagaceae bacterium
TACATCTCAACCAGCTGGCCCAGCTGGTGAAGCAGGGCGTGTGGGACAGCGGCATGGTGGGCCTGGTGTTCAACACCATTGGTGTCAGCGACGGCATCAGCAACGGCACGGACGGCATGCGGTATTCCCTGGTGTCCAGGGAGATCATTGCCGACTCCATTGAAGCGGTCTGCGGGGCGCAGTACTACGACGGGCTGGTTGCAATCCCGGGCTGCGACAAGAACATGCCCGGCACCCTCATGGCCATGGGCCGCCTGAACAGGCCTGCCCTCATGGTCTACGGCGGGACCATCGCTCCCGGTAAATACAAGGGCCAGGACCTGAACATTATTTCGGCCTTCGAAGCATTGGGCCAGAAGCTGGCGGGCAACCTCAGCGACGAGGACTTCAAAGGCATCATCCGGCATTCCTGCCCGGGCCCCGGCGCCTGCGGCGGCATGTATACGGCCAATACGATGGCCTCGGCCATCGAGGCCCTGGGGATGAGCCTGCCCTACAGTTCTTCGAATCCGGCCCTCAGCGAGGAGAAACACCAGGAGTGCCTGGCCGCCGGGCAGGCCATCAGGCACCTGCTGGAGCTGGATCTGAAGCCCCGGGACATCATGACGGCCCGGGCCTTCGAGAATGCCATGACTGTGGTCATGGTGCTGGGCGGCTCGACCAATGCCGTGCTGCACCTGATCGCCATGGCCCGCGCCGTGGGCGTACGCCTGACGCCGGATGACTTCCAGCGCATCAGCGACAAGGTACCCCTGCTCGCTGACCTGAAACCCAGCGGCAAGTACATGATGGAGGACCTGCACCATATCGGGGGCATTCCCTCGGTCATGAAATACATGCTGGCCGAAGGCCTGTTGCACGGCGATTGCATGACGGTCACCGGTAAGACCCTGGCTGAGAATGTCAGCGCGGCCAAGGACCTGGACTTCAGCGCCCAGGATATCATCGTGCCGCTGTCCTCGCCCCTGAAGGCGACCGGTCACCTCCAGATCCTGAAAGGGAACCTGGCCACGCTGTGCGGCGTGGCCAAGATCACCGGCAAGGAAGGGGAGCGCTTCTCCGGTCCGGCCAGGGTATTCGACGGGGAGCATGAACTCATTGCGGGCATCCGTGACAAAAGGGTGAAGGCGGGCGATGTCGTGGTCATCCGTTATGTGGGCCCCAAGGGCGCCCCGGGGATGCCGGAAATGCTCAAGCCCACCTCCGCCATTTTCGGGGCCGGCCTGGGCAGCAGCGTAGCCCTCATCACCGACGGGCGTTTTTCCGGGGGCACCCACGGCTTTGTGGTGGGGCACATCGCCCCTGAAGCCTATGAAGGAGGCACTATTGCCCTGGTGCAGGACGACGACATCATTGAGATCGACGCCACCACCAACTCGATCAACCTGGTGGTGGACGAAGCGGAACTGCAGCGGCGCCGGGCCGCCTGGAAGCGTCCGCCGCTGAAAGCGCAAAACGGTATATTGTTCAAATACGCAAAACTTGTTAAGAATGCGACAGAAGGATGCGTTACTGATGAAGACTGATGCGGCAGCCGCTTCCGCGGCAACGGCCAAGGGAGCGGACCGCGAAGAGGTCAGCGGCGGCGAGGCCGTCATCAAAGCCCTGCTGGAAGAGGGGGTGAAGGTGATCTTCGGGTACCCGGGCGGAGCCATCATGCCCATATATGATGAGCTGTACCATTACCTGGACGACATCAACCATGTGCTTACCCGGCATGAGCAGGGGGCCATCCATGCGGCCCAGGGTTATGCCCGCACCTCCGGCGGGGTGGGCGTGGTGTTCGCCACCTCGGGTCCCGGCGCCACCAACCTGGTCACGGGCCTGGCCGACGCCATGATCGATTCCACGCCGCTGGTCTGCATCACCGGACAGGTGGTTTCCCACCTGCTCGGTACCGACGCTTTTCAGGAAACGGATGTCATCAACATCACCATACCGGTGACCAAATGGAATATCCAGGTCACCCGGGCGGAGGATATCCCCGCCGCCATCGCCAAAGGGTTTTATATCGCCAGGAGCGGCCGCCCGGGACCGGTGCTGATCGACATCACCAAGGATGCCCAGTTCGGGAAGGCGCCCTACCGCTATGAAGCCTGCCGGGAGATCAAGACGTACCGCCCCAGCCCGGTGATGGATCGGGCGCAGCTCGGCAAGGCGGCCGCCCTGATCAACAGCGCCCAGCGGCCCTACCTCATGGTCGGACAGGGCGTGCTCTTGTCCGGGGCCACAGACGCGCTCAGGGCTTTTGCCGAGAAAACCGGCATCCC
Source organism: uncultured Chitinophagaceae bacterium (assembly GCA_966252445.1). Taxonomy (GTDB): domain Bacteria; phylum Bacteroidota; class Bacteroidia; order Chitinophagales; family Chitinophagaceae; genus CBINPH01. The sequence continues at coordinate 2,271 of CBINPH010000084.1, forward strand.
CGTGGCATCGACGCTGCTGGGCCTCTCGGCCTTCCCTTCGGATCACCCGCAGTATGTGGGATTCATGGGCATGCATGGCAATTACGCCTGCAACCGCATGGTCAACGAATGCGATGTGCTCATCGCCGTGGGCCTGCGCTTCGATGACCGCATCACCGGCGATGTCAAGAAATACGCCACCCAGGCTAAGATCGTGCATATAGAGCTCGACCGTGCCGAGATCAACAAGATCATCCAGGCCGAGGTGGCCGTGCATGCCGATGCCCGCGAAGCCCTGGAGGCCTTGCTGCCCCTGGTTGAAGAAAGGACACACGCGGACTGGATCGGCGCTTTCCACGCCCTGGAAAAGGAGGAGTATGACAAGATCATCCAGCACGACTGGTTGCCGACCGAGGGGAAGATCAAGATGGGCGAGGCCATACACCTGATCTCCGAGCTCACCGGGGGCGAGGCCGTGGTGGTGACCGACGTGGGACAGCACCAGATGGTCACCTCGCGGTACTATGCTTTCCGCAAGCCCCGGACCAACGTCACCTCCGGTGGTCTGGGCACCATGGGCTTCGGCCTGCCGGCCGCCATGGGCGCCAGCCTGGGCGTGCCGGACCAGCAGGTCATCGCCATCGTCGGAGACGGCGGCTTTCAGATGACCCTGCAGGAACTGGGCACCATCGCCGAGAACAATATTCCCGTCAAAATCGTCGTGCTGAACAACCATTTCCTGGGCATGGTGCGCCAATGGCAGCAGCTGTTCTTTGAAAAGCGGTATTCCTTTACGGACATCAGCGGCCCAGACTTTGTGAAGCTGGCCGACGCTTATCATATTCCCGGTCAGCATATAGAGGAACGCGGGCAGCTCCGTGATGCCCTCACGCGCATGCTGGAGCACAAAGGACCATACCTGCTGGATATAGAAGTGGAAAAAGAAGAAAACGTGTTCCCCATGGTCCCCCAAGGTGCGGGCGTTTCGGACATGATCCTCGAACCCTGAGCAACCGTATCGAAAGAAGGACGCATCAACCTGTATCATGAAAAAGGATTTCACACTGATCGTACGCGCGGAGAACAATTTCTCCGTGCTGAACCGGATGATCAACATCTGCAACCGCCGCCGCATCCGCATCAAGAAAATGGTCGGCTACGAGCTGGACGACCCGCACCGGGGAGAAGCCAGCTTCATTTTGCACACCACCCATGAAGCGGCCGTCAAGGTGCAGCTCCAGATCGACAAGCTGATCGAAGTGGAAGATACCGTCCTGACGGAAGGCGCCGGGGCATTCTACCGCGAAATGCAGGCCGCCGGCGCGGAGACGCCTGCCTGAGCAGGCAGGCCTCAGGTCGTTCACCTATACAGAAAAAGACAAACCCAACAACAACCCGATAAACACAAAAAAAAACACCCATGGCAAAAATCAATTTCGGAGGAGTAACGGAAGACGTCGTCACCAGGGAAGAGTTCCCTATGGAAAAGGCTAAAGACATACTGAAAGACGAAACCATCGCCATCATCGGCTATGGCGTCCAGGGACCGGGGCAGGCCCTGAACCTGCGCGACAACGGCTTTCGTGTCATCGTCGGCCAGCGCCAGGGCTCCAAGACCTGGGACAAGGCGGTAGCTGACGGCTGGGTGCCGGGCGAGACGCTCTTTGATATCGAGGAAGCTGCCAGCAAAGGCACCATCATCCAGTTCCTGCTCTCCGATGCCGGCCAAATTGCTGTCTGGCCCACCATCAAGAAACATCTGAGCGCCGGCAAGGCCCTGTATTTTTCTCATGGTTTCGGCATTACCTTCCACGAGCAGACAGGCATAAAGCCGCCGGCTGACGTGGACGTGATCCTCGCGGCGCCCAAGGGCTCCGGCACCTCACTGCGCAGGATGTTCCTCGCAGGCCAGGGGCTCAATTCCAGCTTCGCCATCTATCAGGACGCCACCGGCAAGGCCCGCGAGCGGGTGATCGCCCTGGGCATCGGCATCGGCTCCGGCTATTTGTTCGAGACCGATTTCAAAAAAGAAGTTTTTTCCGACCTGACCGGAGAGCGCGGCACCCTGATGGGCGCCATCCAGGGCATTTTTGCCGCCCAGTATGATACGCTCCGCCAGCGCGGCCATTCCCCCTCGGAAGCCTTCAACGAGACGGTGGAAGAGCTCACCCAGTCCCTGATGCCCCTGGTGGCAGAAAACGGCATGGACTGGATGTACGCCAATTGCTCGACCACGGCCCAGCGGGGTGCGCTGGACTGGTGGAAGAAATTCCGCGATGCCACCAAGCCCGTGTTCGAAGAGCTGTATGAAAGCGTCGCCAGCGGCAAAGAAGCTGAGCGCTCCATCTCCTCCAACAGCCAGCCCGATTACCGGGACAAGCTCAATGAAGAGCTCCGGGAGCTGCGCGAGAGCGAGATGTGGCAAGCCGGCGCCGAGGTGCGCAAGCTGCGCCCGGAAGCCTGAGGCGGCGTTAAACGCCCGCATCCATGATCGATACCGCCAGTTTTGATTTCGCTGCCGCCGCTTCCCGGGCCCGCCCGGTGGTGCGGCGGACGCCGCTGCAGTTCAATGCCCGGCTGTCGGGAAAATACCGCTGCAGTGTCTACCTGAAACGTGAAGACCTGCAGGAGGTTCGCTCCTACAAGATAAGGGGGGCCTACAACCTGATCAGCAGCCTGACGCCGGAGCAATGTGCCCGTGGCGTGGTCTGTGCCAGTGCAGGAAACCATGCCCAGGGCTTCGCCTATACCTGCCATGTGATGGATATCCAGGGCGTGGTGTTCATGCCGGTGATTACCCCGCGGCAGAAAGTGGAGCAGGTGGCCATGTTCGGGGAGGGCCGGGTGGAGATCCGGCTGGTGGGGGACACGTTCGACGACTGCGCCCAGGAAGCCCTGGCCTATACGGAGGCCACCGGCAAGATCTTCATCCCACCCTTCAACCACCCCAAGATCATCGAAGGCCAGGGCACCATGGGCATAGAGATCCTGGAGGACCTGCCCCGGGTAGATTACCTGTTCATGCCGGTGGGCGGCGGAGGCCTGGCGTCAGGCCTGGGCATTTTCTTCCGGGAAAAGAGTCCCTCCACGCGCCTGATCGGTGCAGAGCCCCTGGGCGCCCCATCCATGCTCAAGGCTTTCGAGGCCGGCCATCCGGTGCGGTTGGCCGAGATCGACAGTTTTGTCGACGGTGCCGCCCTGCGCCAAACGGGGGAGCTGACCTTTTCCATCTGCCGGGAGGTGCTGGACGAGCTGCGCCTGGTACCTGAGGGAAGGGTGTGCTCGACCATCCTGCGCCTGTACAACGAGAACGGTATCGTGGTAGAGCCCGCCGGCGCCCTGTCCATCGCCGCGCTCGATGATTTTGCCGAGGCCATCACCGGCCAGACGGTCGTCTGCATTGTCAGCGGCTCCAACAACGACATAGACCGCATGCAGGAGATCAAGGAGCGGGCGTTGCTGTATGAGGGGCTGAAACACTACTTTATCATCAGCTTCGCCCAGCGTCCGGGGGCGCTGAAGGAGTTCGTCAACGAGGTGCTGGGGCCGGGTGATGACATCACCCGCTTTGAATACATGCAAAAGCACAACAAGGAATCCGGCCCGGCGCTGGTAGGGGTGGAGCTGCAAAAGCGGGAGGACTATCACCGGCTGATCCAGCGTCTGCAGGCCTGTCATTTTGCCTTTACGGAGATCAACAGGGATGACCAGTTGTTCGGGTACCTGGTCTGACCATGACCGCAGGACGTCAGCGGCCGCGATAACCATGCCCCTGGCGGTGGCGGGGGGGCGCGCCGGTGTTGGCGTCGTTCATGCGGATGCGGCGGCCCTTGATCTTCTTACCATCCAGGGCGCTGATCATTTGCTGCTGGCTGCCCGGCTCGATCTCTACAAAACTGTTCATCTCCCGCAGGTCTATACGGCCCAGCACCTGCTTGGGCAAGCCGCTCATATCGAGGATGAACTGCAGGAAGCTTGCCTTGTAAAAGCCGTCTTTGGTGCCGATGTTGATGAATAACCGCGTATAACCGTTCGAGGTGCTTCCCTGCGGCTGGCTGCTTCGGGTCCTTTCCCGGAGGTTCAGGTCGCGGGCATCTGTGTAGTAGTTCAGGAAGCGGCTGAACTCCAGGGAAGCCATGCGGGCCAGCAGCTCGTCCTTGTCCATGTCGGCGAAACGCTCATTCACCAGGGCTATGTAACGGTCGAATTCGCCATGCTGTATGTCTGCCTGGTGCAGCCGGTCCATGAAATGCAGGAACTGCCGTTCACAAACTTCGCTGCCGCCCGGCACCGGTTTGCGTTCGAAGGTCATGCGGGCTGCTCTTTCGATGTTCCGGAGCTTGCCGATCTCATGGGAATGGATCAGCGACATGCAGACACCCGAGCGCCCCGCCCGGGCGGTGCGTCCGCTGCGGTGGGTGTAGACCTCGGTGTCATCCGGCAGCGCGTAATTGATCACATGGGTGATGCCTTCCACGTCGATGCCGCGGGCGGCGACGTCGGTGGCGATGAGCAGGCTGAGGCTCCTGTCCCGGAAGTTGCCCATAACCTTGTCGCGCTGTGGCTGCGACAAGTCCCCGTGCAGGGCGTCGATATGGTACCCTTCGCGGCGCAGCTTTTCGGAGATCTCCTGGGCGTCCGCCTTGGTGCGGGTGAAGATCAGCCCGTACATGTTCGGATGGTAATCCACCAGTCGCTTGAGGGCTTCATAACGGTCATGGGCCGCCGTCACATAATACTCGTGGCTGATGTTGGCGGCAGACGCGTTTTGGGTCCCGGCCGAAACCTCCTGGGGATGACGCATGAAGCGGGCGGCGATGCGGCGGACATCGGGGGACATGGTGGCGGAGAACAGCCAGGTAGCCTGTCTGCTCCTGGACTGTTCCAGGATGAAGTCAATGTCTTCGCGGAAGCCCATGTTCAGCATCTCGTCGGCCTCGTCGAGCACGACAAAACGCAGGGTGTCCAGGTGCACAGCCTGGCGGTGGATCATATCGATGAGGCGGCCCGGGGTGGCGATGATCAGCTGTGCGCCCTGGCGCAGCTGCCGCATCTGCTGGGTGATGGACGCCCCCCCGTAGACGGCCACGGAGCGGATGCCGGGCAGGTATTTGCCGTACCCTTCCAGGTCAGTGGCGATCTGCACGCACAACTCCCGTGTCGGGGCCAGCACCAGGGCCTGCGTATCCCGGTTGCCGGGGTCGGTCAGCTGCAACAGGGGCAGCCCGAAGGCAGCGGTCTTTCCCGTGCCGGTCTGGGCCAGTCCTATGAAGTCTTGTGTTTCGGATAGTAAGACCGGTATGGCCTTTTGCTGGATGGTGGTGGGTTCCTGGAACCCTTTGTCTGCGATAGCACGGATCAGCTCCTCACATATTCCCAGCGCTTCAAAAGCTTGCATCAAAAAAAGAGATTATCACGATGAGGCGCAAAGGTACGCCAAAATGCCCAAACGGCTTTTTCAGCGGCCCGCGAGCAGGGCGGATGCAGCCTGGTCTACAAAACAATGCAGCTCCCCGGCGACCGGGCGGATGCACTGGGAAGGATAGGTGTCCGGCTGGTAAGCGCCTTCGATCACCGCTTGCAAGGTGCGGGCCTTGCCGGCACCCGCCGCCAGGAAGGCTACGGCGGAGGCCCGGTTGACCACGGGGGCGGTCAGGGTGATGCGGTACATGTCCTGCTTCTCCACGAAAGGAGCGGCCACCCAGGCGCTCTGCTCGTGGATCAGGGGGCTGCCGGGAAAAAGGGAGAGGGTATGGCCGTCGTCACCCATGCCCAGCAGGACCAGGTCGAAGGTGGGCCCGCTTTCGCCGAAATAATCGTGCAGCAGGGCCGCATAGCGCGCCGCGCTTTCTTCCGGAGGAAGGGTCGTGTCCATATAATGCACCTGGTCTGCAGGGACCGGCACCTGGGACAAGAGCAGCTCCTGGGCCATGCGTCCGTTGTGGCGGCTGTCGTCGAAGGGGACGTAACGCTCATCACCCCAGAACACATGGATTTTTTCCCAGGCGATCCCGCTGCGGTAAGGCTCCCTGGCCAGCAGGGCGTACAGGCGCTCGGGCGTGCTTCCCCCGGACAGGACCAGGGTAAAGCGCGCTTCTGTCCGGAGCACGCTGGCCACACGCCGGGAGAGCCAGTCGGCCACGGCCGTGCTCAGCGCATCCAGGTCTTTATAGGGTTCAATCAATGCTTTCATGGCAGGGGTTCTTGGAGCGGCGAGCCGCCAGGAGCTTCAGTCCTGGTGCGGGGCCGGCAGGGTGATCCAGTTGTGGCCGTCACGGGCGATCAGCGCCTCGGCATCTTCGGGTCCCCAGGTGCCGGGAGCGTAGTTCGGAAAATCCACCGGGACCCGGGTCTGCCAGGTTTCGAGGATGGGCATGATCACGCGCCAGGCGGCCTCCACCTGGTCGGCGCGCATGAACAGGGTGGCATCGCCTTCCATCACATCCAGCAGCAGGGTCTCGTAGGCCTCGGGGGAGTGTCCGTCATAAGCCTCGTCGTAGTTGAAGATCATGTCCACCGGGCTGAGCGTCATCGACTGCCCTGGGCGCTTGGCCTGGAAGCGGATCCGGATGTCCATTTCCGGCTGGATGCTGATGGTCAGCCGGTTGGGACGCCAGCTCTCGGCAGCTTCCGGAGGGAAAGCGTAGTGGGGCGCCGGCCTGAACTGCAGGGTGATGATGGTGGTTTTTTCGTACATGCATTTCCCGGTCCGCACGTAAAAAGGCACACCCTGCCACCGCCAGTTGTCCACATAGAACTTGACGGCCGCGAAGGTTTCTACCCTGGAGTTGTCGTCCACGCTTTTCTCCTGGCGGTAGCCCATTACCTTTTCCCCCTGCATCCATCCGGCGGCGTACTGCCCGCGCACCGCATAGTCCTGCACGTCCTCTTTTTCTATGGGGCGGATCGCGTTGAGCACATCCACCTTTTTATTGCGGATCTCGTTCGCATTGAAGGACACGGGGGCCTCCATCGCCACCATGCAGAGGAGCTGGAGGATATGGTTCTGCACCATGTCGCGCAACGCGCCCGCATGTTCATAGTAGCCGCCCCGTCCCTCGATGCCCACCGTCTCCGCCGCGGTGATCTGGACCGACTCGATGTAATTGCGGTTCCAGAGCGGCTCGAACAGGGCGTTGGCAAAGCGCAGGGCGATGATGTTCTGTACGGTCTCCTTGCCCAGGTAATGGTCAATGCGGAAGATCTGTTCCTCGTCGAACATGCCCGTCAGCAGGGTGTTCAGCTCATGGGCGCTCTGGAGGTCATGGCCGAACGGCTTCTCGATGACGATGCGGGAGCACTTGGTGTCCTTGCAGATGTTGAGGGCGCCCAGCTGCTTGGCGATGGACGGCACCAGCTGGGGGGCGACGGCCAGGTAAAAGATGACGTTGGGATGGTCGCCCCAGGACTGCTCGTGCTGTTTGGTGATGTCGGCGATCTGCTGGTAGGCTGCGGCGTCCTCCGCATCCATCTTCAGGTACAGCAGGTGCTGGGAGAACTCGTCCCAGTGGCCGTTCTCCGTATCCTTCCTGCGGGAGAATTTCCGGATGCCTTCATGCAGGTGTTCGCGGAATGACTCGTGGGTGTATTCGCTGCGGCCGATGCCGACCACGGCGAACTGTTCCGGCATGTAGTCGTCCAGGAACAGGTTGTGCAGGGCGGGCGTGAGCTTCCGGTAATTGAGGTCGCCGGTGCCGCCAAAGATGAATATCAGGGATGCCGGTGGGCGTTTGTGCGATGTCATGAATAGTTGTTTTTTGTTTGTCCGAGGGCCCTCCGCAG
>CBINPH010000085.1:0-10013 GCA_966252445.1 uncultured Chitinophagaceae bacterium
CAGCCCGGTATCGCTGGCGAGATGTCGTTCCGCCAGGCGGATGGCGTTTTCCCGCAGGCCAGCGACAGGGTCTTGGAGCGCGCCGCGGATCAGGTCCGTGCTGAGCTGTTGCATGCCTTCCAGGGTCCACAGGGCATGGAGCCTCCCCAGGGGACTGTCTGGCTGCGTCGCCATGCGCGTCAGGGCAGGAACAGCCGTGTCGTCCCGGCGGTCCACCAGCAGCCGTTGGGCGTTCCGGCGCCACCAGATGTTCGGATCAGCCAGCCGCTGGACAAGCTCTTTGGTGTCGGCGCCGCCCAGCGGCATGCGCGCCGCCTGCGCCTCTGAAGAAGGGGCCGCATCCTGGCGGCTGATGCGGTAGATGCGACCCATATCCCGGCCGTTGTACAGCGAGGAGGAGTGGGCAGCCTCCGCAGACATCCACTCGGGATGTTCGATAATTTCCCGGTAATAATCCACGACATACAGGGACCCGTCCGGACCCACGTACAGGTTGACGGGACGGAACCAGGCATCGGTGGAGGCCAGGAACTCCTTTCCTTCCAACACCCTGGAGGCATTGAAACTGGCGCCCCTGCCCACCAGCCGGTCGGCATGCACCAGGTTGGAGGCCGGCTCGCAGACGAAGCTTATGTCGCCGCCGTTGTATGGTGCCGGGAAGGCTCCGCCCAGATAGATGTTAATGCCGCAGGCGGAGGTGATCACCCCCACGTCCGTCAGCAACTGGTGCTCCGGGTGGATGGTCATGGGGAAGACCTCGCAGGCTTCCCCGTGATCGGAGAGCGACTGGGTGACGTCCCCCACCATTTGGCCGGGGTTGCGGTTCAGGTAGGGGGCAGCCAACACCTCCTGATAGATGTGGTTGGCGTTGGAGACCAGGAAATGATGGCCCCAGGCATCGAAGCTCTGCCCGAACTGGGTGGCTCCGGCGCATTCCTCCAACAACCGCTTGTCCGGACGAAAGCGCACGATCCGCCCCTGTGCATTGGCGGGCAGCTGCGGACCGGACATGCTGTCCGCATAGCGTACAACCGTCCCCGTATCACCGAACTCTGCCGGGTAGAGGCGGGTCTCTTCGGCTCCTTCATGGGCCAGGTATATCCAGTTGTCCAGCCCATAGAGCGGATGGTTGACCAGGTATTGGGGATTGGTCAGTGCGAAGCCGGTGAGCACCACCCGGCGGATGTCGGCGCGTCCATCGCCGGTAGAATCCTCCAGGTAATAAACATTTGGAGCATCGGTGACCAGGACGCCTTGCTTCCATCGCATGATCCCCGTGGGCAGGGTCAGGCTGTCGGCAAAGACCTTGCGCGTATCCATCCGGCCGTCGCCGTCGGCGTCTTCCAGCAGGATGACTTTCCCGGTATGGGACAGATCCAGGGGATAACCATGCATCTCCACCACATACATCCGGCCCCATTCATCTATGGTCATGGCTACCGGATCGGCGACGAGGGGTTCGGCGGCGACCAGATCGATCCGGAACCCCGGCGGCAGCCGGAAGCTGGCCAGGGCCTTCTCGGCCGCCGTGGATGAAGGCCCGGTCTCCTGGCGGCAACCCTGGCCCAGGCCGGCCATGAGCCCCAGGGCCAGGAGGCCCCAATAAAACCTGTTCATGTACCCGATGGTTTGCTGTATCATAAGGCCATGCCGGCCCCCCTGCGTATGCAGGCAGGCCGGCAGACCGGATGTTGTTGCGGAAAGGCAGCCCCCTTACTGCAAAAGCCACATTTTGGCGAACTGGTCGTCCGTAGCGGGAGAGAGGGTACTCACCCCGGCGTTGTAGGCGTCTTCGTTCTGTCCCAGCTCATTGCCGGGGTAGCGGTAGCGCAGCGGGAACGCATAGTTCGACAGGAACCCGTTGTCGAAAATATCGGGCAAGTGGGTGCGTCGCAGGTCCAGGTATGCTTCCGAGGCTACGCAAAACAGCCCCAGCCATTTCTGGTCGGCGATTTTGGCCAGTTTGCCGGCCTGGTCCCCGGGCAGCATGACGGCAGGCTGGGCCAGGTACGTGTTGATCTCCCCGTCAGAGACACCCCAACGCTTCATGGAATTGGTGATGCCCTTGCGGTAATAGGTGTTGGCATCGCCCGTGATCATCCCTTTGGCGGCGGCTTCAGCCAGAATGAACTGCACTTCGTCGCTGTTCATGATGGTAGCGCGCAGCAGCGGGTGGGCGTTCTCGCGGAACAGCTTGGAGAACTTCGACACCTTGAAATTGCCGTAGGTGCCTCCGGCAGCCGTGTTGTAATGTCCGTTGCCGTATTTGTAGTCGCCGTTCATGCCTGCCACGAATCCTACATAGACTTTGTTGGAGTCCAGCAGGACGCCCGGGACGGCGTATTGCGCGATGGCCGGGTCGCTGCGGTCGATGTACTCCCAGGTGGACGTATAGCTGAACCCGTTGGGATCGGTGGTCGTGAATTCCACGCCATCCTGTGCGGGGTTGCTCGTCCAGGGCATTTCCACCGGCGCCATCCAAATCTTCAGGCGCGGGTCATGCAGGTCGGTGAGCTTGTCGACCAGCGTCTTGGCGGGACGGCGCCGGTCGAATTCCGTGCTGCCCGCATCGTTCAGCGTTCCCCCGTTCCATGAATTGGCGGCGGTAGCGCCGATATACGCCATCGAGGCGTTGTCATCGGGGTCGGTGAATATGGGCGTCGTCTCGGGGTGGCTGACGATGGCGGCTATCTGGGCGGCCGCGTCGGAGAGCTTGCCGGAAGCCCGCATGAGCAGCCGCAGCTTCAGGGAGTTGGCAAACTTCTGCCACTTCATCTTGTCGCCCCCGAACATCAGGTCATAGGTGGGCGATATGGGCTCGGTGCCCTGGGCGATCAGCGTGTTGGCGTTGTCCAGCTCGCTGAGCAGGCCCTTGTAGATGTCCTCCTGCCGGTCATAACGGGGATAGAGGATGCCTTCCCGTGCCTTCAGGGCCTCGGAGTAATAGACATCGCCGTAAAAATCCGTCATAAAGGAGAACATCAGGACGCGGAAGATGGTGAAAATGCCCTGGTGCGTCTTGGAGCCGCGCTCTTCTGCCAGCCCGATGGCGCCATCGACCAGCTTCAGGACGTTCATCGCCGAATACATGTCGTCGATGGGATCCTTGAAGCCGGAATAGTAATTGTCGCTCCCCTGGTAATTGCTTTCCATGTACTGCACCGCACAGGGCAGGCGGCGGTTCCAAAACCCCATGTTCTGGTAGAACAGCGTCGATTGCTTGATGACCGAAGACAGCAGGAACGGGTCATTGACCGATTCCACCGCATTCAGCTGCTGCAGGCTGTCGTCGCTGCGCAGGGCGTCCTTGCTGCAGGAGCCTGCCAGGACGATAAGCAGTGCGGTCATGATCTTTATAGAAAAGGATTTCATATGTCTCGTTTTACGTCAGGAACAAGATTAAAAGTCCACGCCCAGCTTAAAGCCGAAGGAACGGATGCTCGGCAGGGTCGCGCGCAGGATACCCTGGTTGGTGCCCACACCCGTGAACGCCGATTCAGGATCCTCGTTGCGGCCCGAAGCGTTCCACTGGAACAGGTTCCTGCCGATGAGGGATAAGGTGACGTTGTTCAGCTTGTACCGGCTCGTCAGGCTGGTGGGCAAGGTATATGCCAGCGACACCTCCCGCAGTTTGAAGTTGGTCGCATCATACGTGCGGGTCGAAGAAAAGTCCCAGATCACATCCCCGTAACTGTTGTAGGGGATCTGGTAAAAGGTGTTGTTCGGATCGGCACCATTCACAATATAGTCTGCGTCGGTCGCTTTCTCCGGGTCCCCGGTATAATCGGGATGGAGGAATACGCCCTTGGCATAGCTGGCGTCGTTGACGACGTCCGTGCGCTGGGGGTCGTTGTTGGCGTTGATCGCGTCGTATTGGCTGGATCCGGCTGTAGGCCAGGGCAGGCCGCCGTGGTTACCGTCGCGTCCCCCCTGCCAGTAGGGGTTGTTGGAGCCCGACCCAATGGACGTAAAGGCCTTGCCGTTCGATTCCGCATACTGCTGATTCACCGACACATAGTGGCCTCCCTGGCGAAGGCTGCCCACGAGGTTCAGGGTAAAGCGCTTGTAGCGAACCGTCGTATTGAGGCCTACGATGAAATCGGGGTTGAAGTTGGCCAGCAGCGCCCGGTCGTTGTTGTCGGGCGAGGCCTGGAACTCGCCGTGCTCACCATCCAGCAAGGGCATGCCTGCATACTTCCCGCTTTTTACCCGCAGGATGGGGTTCTGCTCGTATATGTTGCCGATCTCCTCGCCTTCGGCGATCTTGATCGTCGTCTTCCCGTCATAGCCTGTAAATACGTAACCATTGGGGGCGAACTTGTCGGAGAGCCGGGTGATGGTCGCCTTGTAATGGGTAAAGCTGGCGGTCAGGCCCCAGTACCAGTCGCCGCTGTTGACGGGAACCACCGTCAGGCCCCATTCGAAGCCCTTGGAGCGCACATCGCCGATGTTGGTCAGCATACCGCTATATCCGGTGCCCTGCACCAGCGGGATATTGTCCAGCTGGTTTTTCTGGTCTTTGATGAAATACGTGAAATCAAACATGACCCGTTTGTTGAACATCCACAGGTCCAGGCCGGCCTCCTGGGTCACCGAGTGCATGGGCTTGATATCCGGATCTACCAGGGAGGCGTTGAGCACCACGGTCTTGGCGGGGCCCCAGTCGCTGGATTCGAAAGAATAGGTATCGATAGACCGCCTTTTCAGGAGGCCGTTGCCGACATCGGCGATGCCCACCCGCAGTTTCAGCATATCGAAGGACTCCGGCAGCTGGAGGGTCTGGGAGGCGATCCAGCTCAGCGAGGCGGAAGGATAGAAGTAATGGATTTTTTCCTCGTCGAGCACGCCTTTCCAGTCGTTGCGGCCGGTGACATCCAGGAACAGCTGATCGGCATATCCCAGGGTGGCCATGCCGTACGCGCTGAATCCCTGGCTGATGCTGTAGGGGGTACTGGATACCGTGAGCGTGCCGGGGGCAGCGTTGGCGAGGGTGAACAGCGACGGCGAGCTGAGGTCGCCTGCGTTGGCCTCCAGGCTGTTGTAGTTCGAATAGCTGTAGTTGCCTCCCAGCGAAACGTTGATGGAAAATTTGTTGACGTTCTTCAGGTAGTTTACGATGGCGTCGGCGTTGGCCAGCAGGCTGCTGTTGGTGCCCGTGGTGAACTGCCCGAAGGGGTCCCCGTCGCCGCCCCAGGATTTTCTGAGCTCGTAGCTTTCCTTGACATTCTCCATGCCGGTGCGCACCATGAGCGACAGCTCATTGGTGAACTGCCAGTCCAGTTGCAGCTTGCCGAAGTAATTGTCGCGGCTGAAGCGGTGGAGATATTCGTAGGTCATCCACCAGGGGTTGTTGTCGGAGACATCAATTCCGTTGGGCTTCATGATGGCGCCGTTCTGCTTGACACCCTCGAAGCCGGTGAGCCAGTAATCGTGCATGTCGGCCAGGGGCTGCAGGTTGGCGGGAAAGTTGAACAGCAGCTGGTTCAGTATGCCGTTGGAGCCCACCGAGTTCGCCTTGTTCGGCGAATATGTCCGCAGGTAGCTGGAGCTCACCGACAGCTTCAGGCGGTCCGTCACCCGGTATTCGCTGTTCAGCAGGAAGGTCTTCTGGTTCGTCTTGGTGTTGGGCATGACTCCGATATTGTCCATGTTGGACAGCGAAAGCCGGAAGGAGCCTTTGTCATAATTGCCAAAGACGCTGACGGTATTGGTAATGGTGCTTCCCGTCTGCAGGTAGGCTTTCACCCTGTCCTCGTTGGAGGAGATCATGGGCCCATTTTTCCATTGCTGCGCCTTTACATCCCAGTAGTCGGCCATCGTGGTGCCGTCCAGGCGCGGACCCCAAGTGTCGGTGTTGTCGAACTGCCATTCAAAGCTGCGTTCGCCCTGCCCGTATTCCATCTGCTCGGGAAAGAACTGATAGGCCTGGTCCCATAGCGCCGACAAGGTGTAGCTGACGCCCAGACCCTTGTGCAGGCCGTTGCCGGATTTGGTGGTGATCATCACCACGCCATTGCCGCCCTCCGCGCCGTAGAGCGCGCCGGCGCTGCCTCCTTTCAGGACGGTGATGGAGGCAATATCCTCGGGATTCAGCTGGGAAAGGATGTTGCCGAAGTCGACGTTATCCTTGGAGGTAAAGGTCTGGGTGCCTACGGGCACCCCGTCGATCACGTAAAGGGGCTGGGCACGGGAGGATACGTTGGTGCCGCTGCTGATGGAGGGCATGACCGTGGTTCCCCGGATATTGACCATCACCGAAGAGGTGGGGTCGCTGCTCAGGTTCGTGAAATTAACGCCGCTGATCTTGCCGTCCAGCGCCTTCATGACGTTCGGGTTGGACGCCTTGACCAGGTCCTCCGATTTGATCTCGCTGATGGAATAGCCCAGGGCTTTTTCCTGGCGCTTGATGCCCAGGGCGGTGACCACAACGTTGGAAAGTGTCCTGGCGTCGGCGACCAGGGTCAGGTCGATTACCGAGCGGCCGGAAACGGGCACCTCCATGGTCTTGTACCCGATGAAGCTGAATACCAGCACGGCATCTTCCGAGGCGACCTCGATGCGGTAATGCCCGGACCCTGTGGTGGTGGTGCCGTTGGTGGTCCCTTTTTCCAGGACCGTCACGCCGGCCAGGGGGCCGTTGGCGTCAGCTACCTGGCCGCTGACCGTGAATGCGCGGGGGGCGGTGACAGCGCCGGGAGAATGTCCCCCGCGGTCGCTGGCGGCCAGCGCGGGCAGGGGAGCGATCAGCATCAGCAGCAGTGCACACTGCAGCAGGCTGTTATGGAAAGTAGATTTCTTTTCCATACTGCATAAATTTAAGTGAGTGATGGACACCGGATTGCTGCCCTGCGAGACAAGGGTGCGACGAAGCGATATGGCGGTCTTCTCTCCGGTCTTCAGTGGGATTTGAAAAGACCAGAGATGACAATCCGCTACTCCTCGGGTCACGCCGGACTGCAGGTGTCACCTCAAAAATACCGCAAGTCCGGTTCCGGCTATTCCACGATATTGATAATTCGGTAGCTTATTTTGCCCGGGAGGCTAAAGGACCTTTTGGGTGTCGGTCATCATCACCCGTGTGCTTACCGTGTATTCCCCGCCATTGGGATCCCGGTAGCGCAGGTCCAGGTAGAAAGCACGGTAGCCGCTGTCGGGCAGCGGCTCGTCGACGCGCAGCCGCTTCTTGTTCCGGAGCGGGATCTCCCGGCTGTCCCAGTGGTCATTGCGGAAATCCGTGTCGGTGGAGTTTGCATACCAGAGCCGGGCGCCGGTCAGCATGTGGGCCGATGCATTGACTTTCAGGCGGATGTCCTTCTTCTTTTCAGCAATGGTCCATGTACAGGTGGGATAATTGCCACCGGCCATGGTGATGCCGAAATATGCGCTGAGGGCGTCGAAGGCGGAGCGGCCGTCGCCCAGGCCGTGCCCGGCATTGGGGACGTAGTGGATCAGGTTGTCGCCGGGGATGTCGCCGAAATAGTTCTTCACGTTGTCCACCACCCAGTATTCGTCGTTGGTGCCCATGAACAGCATCTTGGGCATGGTCAGTTTTTGCCGGTAGGCATAGGGGTCGATCATGGTGACCAGCGCCTTGCCGCTTTCGGAGCGGATGCCCTGCACGATGCCGAGCTTGACATAGTCCTCGATCTGTATGCTGTAGTTGCCGAAGGCCTTGATCTGGTAGGCCAGGCTGACCGGCATGTTGAGCACGTCGATGACCATGGGGCAGATCGCCTGCACCCGCGGGTCGTTGGCGCCCGTGAGCCAGGTGGTCCAGCCGCGCTTGGAGGCGCCCGACACCACGAACCGCTTCACGGGATGCCCCAGGCGCTGCCCCGCGAATTCCTGCACGGCGTCCATGGCGCGGACAGCACTCTTGACCATCGGGAACAGCAGGGGCCAGGTGTAGTCGGTGTCTTTTTTGAACTGGTGCAGGGTGTAGGAGATCAGGGCATCTTCCGTGAGGCTGTCATAGAGGGGCTGGTTGGGCACCTGGCGGACGATGGCGACCATAGCCTTGTTCTTGGCCGCCATGGCGCAAAAGCGCTTGGTCAGCTCATCGTCGGAACCCTTCCAGTTGGGCTGTTCGTTTTTGTCGGAGCCCCCGGTGATGAACAGCAGGGCGCCGTCATAGCGGTTGTCGGCAGGGGCAATCACGGTCAACTGGTGCCGCCAGGTATATTGCCGCCACTGCTGGGAGGTCAGCAGCAGGTCATAGCCCCGGACGCCGTCGGCGGAAAAGGAATCTTTCAGCTCCCAGCGGAAATGCTGATCCTGGTTGTGCAGGTAGTGTTGGAGGGCATTGGCCGGGGTGACGTCCTGCGCGTAGCTGCGGCTAAGGCTACACCAGGTGAGGGCCAGCAAGAGGACCATGCGGAAAAGGCGGGGGCAAGAAAATGTCTTCATCAGATCGTGTTTAAAAGGCTGTGTTAAGGATCTTCGTTTTTAGGGCCGGGACCCTGCCGGAGCCGGCCCCTTGGCCAGCCACGGCAGGACCGTGTTGATGTATATGTCTCCGGTCATCTCCCCCAGGCTGGTCCTGGAGATATACCGATATCGCTTGAAGCTGTTGAAATCCACCTTGTCGAGGATATACCCGAAGGCGTCGTTGGTCAGCCCGAAAAGAAATGGCTGGTCGGTCCGCATATGCCGTTTGACATAGTAGCCGATGTTCGGCAGCGCCTCTCCTGGTACGGTGAGCACCTGTGCCGTGCCGATCACCAGCAGGTTCAGCCGGGTATCCACCGTGTCGTGGTGCATCCCCGTAAAATGCACCGGCGAATGCCGGAAGATGTATTGCATCTCCGGCGATTCCACAGGGAGGCCCATCACCAGGGAGGCACATTGCAGGTCGGGGTCCCGCTGCAGGGGTGCGGGGGCGACGATGCGGAGGGCTTCGTCGGCCAGCAGCTGCCCGATCCGGATGCACTCCGACCAGTCGCGGCTTTCTTTTCCCCCGGGCCGGCGGTTGTCGGCGGTCACCATCCCTCCCTGCGCCCCGTTCATGAAGATGGCCATGCCTCCGCCCCGGGCAGCGATGCGGTCATACAGGGGGCCGCAGAGGTCGGGGCTGAGGATGCCCTGCGCGGAGCCAATGATCTCGGGATGGATGGCGTAGTTGACCAGGGTGGCGATCGGGCGCCCGTCGGTTCCCAGGGCCTGGATGACCCCGCAGCGCGGGTCGTACAGGTCGGGTGCATAATAATTGTAGGCGATCTTACCCTGGGCTTCTCCCACCGCAATTTTCAGGACAGCGGGGCGGAGTTTCGATACCGCCTCGTTGACCGCCTCGGCGATCAGCTGCACACAGTGGTCCAGGTAGGCCAGGTCCACGGAGGAGTGGCCCGTGCTGTCGGGGAAGCCGTAGGCGTCCGGGGCGCTGTGGGTATGGGTGGCGCCGATCAGGATGTTCTCGGGCGGTATGCCGTGGATCAGGGCCCTGGAGCGGTCGCCCAGCACGGCGGGCCAGCCCAGGTTGTCTACGCTGACGATGGCCACCCGGACACCGTTGTTCTCGAGCACCAGGGCGCGGGCGTAAAGGTCTCCCTTTTTTACCCGGGCCGGTTTGGGGACGCCGATGCCTCCCGATACAGGGAGCAGGGGATCGGGAGTGATCACCCGCAGGGCAGCACCGGCTCTGAAGCCCTGGGCGCCCGCGGGAGCGCTGAGCAGCAGGATAAGCAACAGGGTCGGCAAAAGGCAGCAGCAACGGGCGGGGGTACGGTATATCATGGGCATTTTTTGGTACGGTTTACCAGGGTTTGCCGGTGCCTTGGATGATCCACATTTTGGACCAGGGGCTGTTCTGGCTGCCGTCGGCGCCGAACCCGGAATAGGAGGTCACGGTGAGCCCCGCCGCGGCCGCCTGCTCATTCGCGCTGTTCAGGTTCTGTTCATCCCGCGGATAATAGAAGCGGACGGGCAGCTGGGGCGCTATGGTCCTCCCCGCCACGCCGGTCAGGGCGGGATAGCCGGTGCGCCGGAAATCAAACCAGGCTTCCGTAGCGGCGGTC
>CBINPH010000086.1:0-9927 GCA_966252445.1 uncultured Chitinophagaceae bacterium
TATAGTCGAATCCGTTAAGAAGACGAACCGGGTGATCTTCCTGGATGAAGATGTGCCGGGAGGCGCCTCGGCGTATATGTTCCAGCAGGTGCTGGAGGTCCAGGGAGGTTACCGCTGGCTGGACGTTCGTCCCCGTTGCCTGTCCGCCCAGCCGCACCGTCCGGCTTACGGTTCCGACGGCGACTATTTCTCCAAGCCGAATGCCGAAGACATCGTGCAGACCGTGGTCGACATGATGCGCGAATAGTCCGGCGCTCAGGGAATTCCGAGATATTTATGCATTTGCAGGGAGACCCGCCATTGGGGGTGTGCCTTGACATAGGCCGTGATGAGGGGCATCATGCGCTCGGCACGGCTCCATTCCGGCTGCAGGAACAGCTGGCAGGAGGGGTTTACCCGGCGGGCATAGGCCTCTGCCCATTCCAGATCGGCCGGATGGTAGATGACCACCTTCAGCTCATGGGCCAGGGCGCATATGTCGGGCAGGGGAGCCTTGAACTTCTTCGGCGAGAGGCAGATCCAGTCCCAGGAGCCGGACAGCGGGTGGGCGCCGGAGGTTTCCAGGTGGGTCCGGAAGCGGGCCGCCCGCAGGGCGGCGGTGAGCTCATCCAGGGGGTGCATCAACGGCTCGCCGCCGGTAACGACGGCTATGGCTGATGCATATGGGCGGGCCTCCCCGATGATGTCGGGCACGCTTTGCAGGGCATGGGGGGCCGCATCCCAGCTTTCTTTGACGTCACACCAAACACAGCCCACATCGCACCCGCCCAGGCGGATGAAATATGCGGCCTTGCCCTGGTGGAAGCCCTCCCCCTGGATGGTATAAAATGCCTCCATGACGGGCAGGCGGCAGGCGGCAGGCACACAGGGAAACGGGCTGTCTACGGCGGAATCCATCCCTGCAAAGGTATGGATTTTCGGACGGGGACAGGGTTCAGCGGAAGACGAAATAATTGATCAGCAGGGCGCCGCTGGCAATGAGGAGGCCGAAGAACTCGCGGGTCTTCTCAATCCAGGGGCTGGAGGCCTGCATGGTCGCCGCGATGTTTTGCATCTGGTACTTGGTGATCCACTCCCAGACCCCATCCTTCGCGAAAAACAACACCAGGGCGTAGCCGAAATAGAAGGCGATGCCCACGATGTAAGCCACGGGGAAATACCAGCCGAAGACGGCGGCGCCGCAGCAAAGGGCGGCAAAGAGGTAGATGCTCACCCAGAGCCAGGCATCCGGGTCGTTCAGGTTCAGGTAGGCGAACCACAGGAAGGCCAAGCAAAAAATCACATCAAGGATGATCATGCCCATACAGCGAAATTAGCGGATAAGGTTTTTCTTCAGGTATTTCATGCTTTGGGAAATGCTGTCGAACGGCGAGCCGGGACACTGGTCCTGTTCCACGAAGAAATGTTTCATGCCGGCCTGTTTGGCGTGGGCGAAGATGCGGTTGAAATCGATCACCCCGTTTCCGACCTCCGTAAAGTCGTGCTCCGGTGTGCTGTCCATATCCTTCACATGCCACAGCACGAAACGGCCGGGGTTCTCGTTGAACAGGGCCAGGGGATCGTAACCCGCCTTGGTGACCCAGTACAGATCCATCTCCATCTTGACCAGGTCCTTATCGGTGTTCTTCAGCAACACTTCGTAGGGGACCTGTCCGTCGATCTCCGGGAACTCGAAATTGTGGTTGTGATAGCAGAACTGTATGCCGTGTTTCCGGCAGGTCTCACCGGCCTTGTTGAAATGTTCGGCGATCCGCTTGTATTGGTCGATACCGCCTCTTTCCTCTTCGGTCAGGTAAGCGCAGACCATATACTGCTGGCCTATGTGCGCCGCATCTTCCACGGCTTTGTCCCAGTCGCTGAGAATGGTTCCCTTTACCGAAGGCGATCCCAGCATGTAATGCCCGCTGGGCATGCTGAGCCCGTTTTTCTTCAGCACGGCGGCAAAGGCGCTAACGCTCATCCCGTAAAAGGTCTCCGTGCCGGTATAGGTAGCGGCCTCCATTTCCCGGTAGCCGATCTCTGCCACTTTGGCGAGCGTGCCCTCGGGATCTTTGGCCATATCGTCGCGGACAGTATAGAGCTGCAACCCGGATTTGTAGGCATATTTCCGCTCTCCCGCACGGGGGAAAGCCTTGAGCCAGGCCGGGGCGATCAACAGGCTGCCGGCCAGCATGGACGACTGTTTCAGGAATGTCCTCCTAGGGTTCATCGATAGGGTGGTTTGATGGCATGAAAGACGGATTGGATTGGTCGGATCAAGGCGAAATTTCGGAAAAAAATGGCAAGCAAGGAAAATTATTTACCCGACTGCCGCCCGGGGCCGGACCCCGGTTGCACAAGTATGTCCGCAGTTTCCAGTAAATTTACCGCCTCAAAGTTCAACGGACCCATGGCCTACGCATACGACATGCCCGCCATGCGCGCCGCCCTGGAGGGGCTGATCGCGCGCCTGGCGGGAGAGAAGGCGAACGGGTGGCTGCAGCAGCAGGCCCGGCGCCGGGAAGAAGAACCGGGTACCGCCCATTTCAACATGGTCTTTACGGCCATTCCCCGTTTCGTGCCGAAAACCGTCGTGGAACCCGCCCCGGCCGAGGCTGAGGCCCTGCAGGGCATAAGGAAGGGGTTTTCACCGCGGGGATGGACGGCAGACAGGCTGGCTCGCAGCTGGTGGCTGCTGCATCTGGATACCACGGATTCCGGGGCCTACCTGGCACAGCTGGAAAGCCTTTTCCGGTCGGCGGAAATGAACGAGCAGGTAGCGCTCTATGGTGCCCTGCCCTTGCTGGCCTGCGGAGCGGAGCTGCGGCCCCGGGCGGCGGAAGGAATCCGCACCTCCATGGGGCCGGTGTTCGCGGCCGTGGCCATAGACAACCCCTATCCCGCCGAGTACCTCGACGAGGCTGCCTGGAACCAGATGGTGCTGAAAGCCTTCTTTATGGACCAGCCCGTAGACCGGATCATCGGCCTGGACCACAGGGCCAACGCCACCCTGGCCCGCATGCTTTCCGATTATGCCCATGAGCGCTGGGCGGCCGGCCGTGCCGTGAACCCCTTGCTGTGGCGCCCCGTCGGCCCTTTTCTCGACGAGAAAACCCTGGCCGACATGCAACGGCTCTTTGCGGCACCGGACAGCAGCAGCCGCGAAGCGGCAGCCCTGGCCTGTGCAGCCAGTGCCTATCCAGCGGCGCGGGAACTGCTGGACGCCCATGGCGACCTCGCCGCCCGCATAGCCGGCGGCGCCCTGGACTGGGAACAGCTGGCAAGTGGCGGCTCCTGAACATTATTCGTGATCACCATCAAACCATGAGATATGACCGACAGCTATCTGGAAGCGATTAAAGGCATGCGCTTTTTTGATCCCCATGTGCACATGACATCCCGGACCACGGATGATTACCAGGCCATGGCGCGGGCTGGCGTGGTGGCCCTGATCGAGCCGGCCTTCTGGCTGGGGCAACCCCGCACCGGCGTCGATACCTTCCGCGATTACTACAGCAGCCTGGTCGGCTGGGAGCGCTTCCGGGCGTCCCAGTTCGGTATCAAGCATTATTGCACCATAGGCCTGAATGCCAAGGAAGCCAACAACGAAGCGCTGGCAGAGCAGGTCATGGAGATCCTGCCTTTGTTCCTGTATAAGGAAGGCGTGGTCGGCGTAGGGGAGATCGGCTACGATGACCAGACGGCTGCGGAAGAAAAGTATTACCGGGCACAGCTGGAGCTGGCCAGGGAGGCGGGCTTGCCCGTACAGATCCATACCCCACACCGGGACAAGAAAGCCGGCACCATACGCAGCATGGAGATCGCCCTGGAACATGGGCTCTCGCCGGAAATGGTCGTCGTCGACCACAACAATGAAGAGACCGTGGCCGACGTGCTGGACCGGGGTTTCTGGGCGGCGTTCACCATCTATCCCTTTACCAAAATGGGGAACGAGCGCATGGTGGAGGTAGTCCGGCAATACGGCAGCCACCATATTATGGTCAACTCGGCCGCCGACTGGGGCATCAGCGATCCCCTGGCAGTGCCCAAAACCGCAGCCCTCATGAAGCAAAGCGGCATCGACGACGAGGCGATTCGTCTGGTCAGCTATCAGAACGCCCTGGATGCCTTCGGGCAGAGCGGCCAGATACGGGAGGAAGACTTCGGTGCCACCCAGGAGATCGATGAAAGCGGCCGGTATCAAGGCAGCTCGGTGCTCCGTGGCGGCCAGGTTCCGGGTACCCAGAAATCCTCGCCCCTGATCCGCTGAACCACCCATGTCCCGGATCTTCCCTTATCTGCAGTTGCTGCGCCCGGCCAACCTGTTCACGGCCGTGGCCGATGTGGCGGCGGGCGCCGCCCTGGCCGGCTGGGCCATCGCCGGTCACGGCGCCTGGCCGCTCGGGTGCCTGGCGCTGGCCTCCGCGTTGCTCTATGGCGGCGGCGTCGTCCTCAACGATGTTTTCGATGCCTCGCTGGACCGCCAGGAAAGGCCGGAAAGGCCCATACCCTCGGGTAGGGTGAGCCTTCGCGCCGCCGCCTGCTGGGGAGCGGCGCTCCTGGCCGCCGGCGTGCTCCTGGCCTTCCTGCAGGGCGTTCGCAGCGGCGTTCTGGCCTTGCTGATTGCGGCCGCGGCGCTGGTCTATGACGCCTGGGCCAAGCACCAGCATGTCCTCGGTCCCCTGACGATGGGCTTATGCCGCGGCCTGAACCTGGCGCTGGGCATGAGCATCCTGGGGGGTGGCCTGGAGGCGCAGGGGTGGCTCTGCGCGGCGCCCCTGGTGTATATCGCCGCCATTACGCTGATCAGCCGCGGGGAAGTGCATGGCGGCAGCCGCGCCGCCCTGCGTACCGCCGCCGTGCTGTACGCCGGCGTCATGGCTTTGGTAGCCTGGAAAGCCCTGGATGGGGGCGGCCTGGCGCTCACCCTTCCTTTCCTGCTGCTGTTCGCCGGCATGATCGTGCCGCCCCTGGTCCGGGCCATGAAAGACCCCTCCGGCCCCCGCATAGGCCAGGCCGTCAAAGCGGGGGTGCTGGCCCTCATCCTGCTGGATGCCGCCTGGGTAGCCACCGGCGCAAGCTGGCCCGAGGCGGTAGCCACGGCCCTGCTGCTGCCCCTGTCCCTGCTCGTGGCCCGTTTTTTCGCCGTAACCTGACCTGCCGTCCCGGCCGATACCCTCCGGTCAAGTTGTCCCGCGGCCTTCGCAGTTATTTGCTTACTTTAGCCCGGACAAGGCGCTGCGTCCCGGTGCGGGACGCAGGGAGCCCGGATAGGTGTAAAGACATCGAACAAGATGAAAATCATTCAACAGCAATTTCAGGTCAGCTACCAATACCCCGTTTATTTTACGCACGGCCTCTTCGGCCAGGAGAACCCGGTGTTCCGTGATTTCTGGGCTGCACATACAGGTCCACAGCGCCAGAAGCGGCTGCTCATCGTGGTCGACCAGGGCATGGCCGACCATCATCCGGGCCTGGAAGACCATATCCGCGGCTACCTGAAGACCCTGTCCGCACCGCCCCGGGAACCGGTTTTCCTGTCGCTGCCGGGTGGGGAGGCCGTAAAAAATGACCTGCTGCATGTGGACCGGGTGCTGGGGGCCATCCACGAGCATGGCATAGACCGCCATTCCTTTGTGGTGGCTATCGGCGGGGGCGCTGTGCTGGACCTGGTAGGATATGCGGCCGCCGTGGCCCACCGCGGCGTCCGCCACCTGCGGATCCCCACGACCGTGCTGTCCCAGAACGACTCCGGCGTCGGCGTCAAGAACGGGATCAACCATTACGGCAAAAAGAATTTTCTGGGCACTTTTGCCCCGCCGGCGGCCGTCTTCAATGACGCCGCCTTCCTCGACACCCTGGATGACCGCCAGTGGCGCAGCGGCATGGCGGAGGCCGTGAAGGTAGCCCTCATCAAGGACGCGGCCTTTTTCAGCTGGCTGGAAGCGCAGGCCGCGGCGCTGGTGCATCGCGACGCGGACCGCATGGGCGAGCTGATCTACCGTTGCGCAGCCCTGCACCTGTCGCATATCGCCTCGGGCGACCCCTTCGAAAGCGGCTCCTCCAGGCCCCTGGACTTTGGCCACTGGAGCGCCCACAAACTCGAGCAGCTGACGGATTTCGCCCTGGCGCACGGGGAAGCCGTGGCCATCGGCATGGCCCTGGATGTGCTGTATGCCGAGCGCATCGGCTGGCTGCACCATGACGCCTCGGAACGGATCCTCGCCCTGCTGCAGCAGCTGGGTTTCGAGCTGTATCATCCGGCGCTGGACAACCCCGCGCTGCTGGAGGGCTTGCAGGAGTTCCGGGAGCATCTGGGCGGGGCGCTGACCATCATGCTGCTGCGGGACATCGGCACCGGAGAGAACGTCCATGAGATGGACAAGGACCAGATCCATGAGGCCCTGCACGCCCTGAAAGAAAGAAGCGCCATGAAGGTCTAGTGCCTCATACCTGATAACCCATGCAGACAGCCCTTGGACACCTGACATTTTGCACCAATATTTTTCCGGGAGAAGACTGGGATACCCATCTGGGCCAGCTGCGCCAGGTGGTGCCTTTTCTGCGGCGTGAGCTGGGCCCGGAGAAACCCCTGGGCCTGGGCTTGCGGCTGTCGAACAAAGCCAGCCTGCAGCTCAGCAAGGAGCCGGCCCTCGCAGCTTTCCGGGAATGGTTGCAGGAAGAGAACGCCTATGTGTTCACCATGAACGGGTTTCCCTACGGGCAGTTTCACCATACCCGGGTGAAGGACCAGGTGCATGCCCCCGACTGGACCAGCGACGAGCGGCTGCAATATACGCTGCGCCTCTTCCGCCTGCTGGCCGCCTTGCTGCCCGAAGGCATGGATGGGGGAGTCTCCACATCCCCCCTGACCTATAAGTTTTGGTGGCCCGACACCGCAGGAGCCATGGAAGCCCGTGAGAAGGCCACCTGGCACCTCCTGCAGGTGCTGGAGCATCTCCATCGCCTGCAGCGGCGTACGGGACAATGCCTCCATATTGACCTGGAGCCGGAGCCCGACGGGATGATCGGCACGGGGGAGGAGTTCCTGGCCTGGTACGGCGAAGAGCTGTTGCCGGCAGGGATCACCTTGCTGAGCGACCGCTGCGGCCTCTCCGCCGCCGAGGCGGAAGAAGCCGTCCGCCATCACCTGCGGCTCTGCTACGATGTATGCCATTTCGCCGTCAACTATGAAGACGCCTCCGCCATGCTGGACAGGCTGGAAGCGGAAGGCGTCCGCATAGGGAAATGGCAGCTGAGCTCGGCCTTGTCCGCCAACCTGGGTCGGGCAGACAGCCGCGCCGATGTCCTGGAGGCGCTCCGGCCCTTCGATGAGCCGGTCTACCTTCACCAGGTGGTGGCCCGCCATCGCGGTGGTGCGCTGTCCCGTTATCCGGACCTGGGGGACGCCTTGTCAGATCCCCGGGCACAGGAAGCGGAGGAGTGGCGCGCCCATTTCCATGTGCCTCTTTTTGCGGGCGAGTATGGCCTGCTGGGCTCGACCCGCGCCGAGGTCTCCCGCGTCCTCCAATGGCAGGCCGAGCGGAGGTTGTGCCCCCATCTCGAAGTGGAAACCTACACCTGGGATATCTTACCCCCGCACATGAAAGCGCCGCTGGAAGAATCCGTCCTGCGGGAACTGCAGTGGGTGCTCGCCCAAATGGAAAAAACCACCTCATGAACAAAACCGTTGTCATCGACATCGTCGGCCTGTCGCCGGGACTGCTCGGCCACCATACGCCCTTTTTGAAGAAATGGGCGGCGGAACATCATCAGACGACCATCGAGCCCGTGTTGCCTGCCGTTACCACCTCGGTGCAAAGCACCTACCTGACGGGCCGCTGGCCCAGCGAGCACGGCATCGTGGGCAACGGCTGGTATGACCGCCGGGACTGCGAGATCAAATTCTGGAAACAGTCCAACCGCCTGGTCGAGGGACAGAAGATCTGGGAGCGCGCCCGGGAGATAGACCCGAAGTTCACCTGTGCCAACATGTGCTGGTGGTACAACATGTATTCCAGCGTGGATTTTTCCCTCACCCCCAGGCCCAATTACCTGTCTGACGGCCGCAAGATCCCCGATTGTTACACCCAGCCGGCTGACTTGCGCGACCACCTGCAGCGCGAGCTCGGACCCTTTCCCCTGTTTCATTACTGGGGCCCCGGCGCCGATATCCGCTCCTCGAAATGGATCGCCCAGGCGTCCATGATCGTGGAAGAGAAATACCATCCCACCCTGACGCTGATCTATCTCCCGCACCTGGATTACGGGCTGCAGAAATACGGCCGCAACTATGCGCATATCGGGCCGGACCTGCGCGCCATCGATGCGCTGGTGGCCGACCTGGTCCATTTCTACCAGAACAAGCAGGCCCGCATCATCCTGCTTTCCGAATACGGGATCACGCCCGTCAACCAGCCGGTGCACCTCAACCGTGTCCTGCGCGAGAACGGCCTGATACGGGTACGTGTCGAGCGTGGGCTGGAGATCCTGGACCCCGGGGCTAGCAAGGCTTTTGCCGTCGCGGATCACCAGATTGCCCATGTCTATGTCAACGAGCCGGATCTCCTGCCCCGTGTGCGGGATATCCTCGCCGCCACGCCCGGCGTAGCGCAGGTGCTCGACGAGGCCGGCCGCCGGGAGGCGCACCTGGACCATGCACGGGCGGGGGACCTGGTGGCTGTAGCCGAGCCGGAGTGCTGGTTCACCTATTACTATTGGATGGATGAGGCCAAGGCGCCGGATTTTGCCCGCATCGTGGATATTCACCGCAAACCCGGATACGATCCCGTAGAAATGTTCATGACCTCACGCCTGCGTGCCGCCTACAAGCTCTTGCGCAAAAAAATAGGTCTACGTTACCTCATGGACGTCATCCCCCTCGACGCCAGTCTCATCCGCGGCTCTCATGGCCGCAGCGACGTGGCGCCGGAAGACCAGCCCATACTGATCGCCGGCGAACCACTGCCATCCCGCGTCCGGGCGACGGACATCAGCGACATCCTCCTGCGTTCCCTCACAGGGTAGGCTCCGTGCAGGGCTGCCCTGCCCAAGCGCGACGCAGCTGCCGGTGCTGCAGCAGTGTCAGAAAGTACAGGTATTCCATCAAAATGTACAGGGGTCTGCCTACTGTCTTCCTTACTATTGTGCATGGTGAGGTGGGGCGCCTGTGCGGCATGTCCTCCCTCAGCATCCGGTATCCTAAAGTCCGCCACATGAAAAAGCCACACATCCCTTTCCATGGTGCCGCCCTGCTGCTGGTCAGCCTCCTGGGGGTGCATCATCCGCTAAAAGCACAGCCTGCCGTAAAAGTACAATGGGAAGGAGAGGCCACTGTATCCCGGTCGACGCCTACCCTGCAGGTGGTTGTCAATCCCATGCTGCTGAGGGGATCGCCCATTCATGCCGGCAGCTTTGATGCCTTGAAGAAGCTGGGTGCAGACTATGTTCGCTTCGTACCCTGGTTTCCTTATCCCCACATGGCCGTTCCCGAGCTCGACCCTCCTTCAGACACGGGCACGTCCTGGGACTTTAGCCACATCGACCCGATCGTGGAGGACTTTATGGACGCCACAGCAGGCCATTCGGTGGTGATGAACTTCAGCACCATACCCGTCTGGATGTTCCAGACCGAGAAGCCCGTCGCTTATCCGGCCGATCCGAACCAGGTCAGCTGGGACTACAACCAGGGCCTGACGCTGCGGGACACCAGCTTCCGGGAGCTGAGTGCATATTTTGTGCGCCTGTTCAGCTGGTACACCCATGGAGGCTTCACCGATGAAAAAGGACGCGTACACCGATCCGGGCACCATTATTCGTTTCCATACTGGGAGGTGCTCA
Organism: uncultured Chitinophagaceae bacterium; assembly: GCA_966252445.1. Classification (GTDB taxonomy): domain Bacteria; phylum Bacteroidota; class Bacteroidia; order Chitinophagales; family Chitinophagaceae; genus CBINPH01. The sequence goes on from CBINPH010000086.1 coordinate 9,820, forward strand.
ATGAACCTGACCTGGAACACCGCCTGTCGCCCGAAGCGTATACCCGCATGTACGATGCCATCGTCACCGCGCTCAAAAAGGTCTCTCCGGAAACAAAATTCATCGGCA
>CBINPH010000087.1:0-9888 GCA_966252445.1 uncultured Chitinophagaceae bacterium
TTCTTCTACTGGGCCATGGACCTGTTAGGCAACATCCCGCTGGTGACCAGCTTCAACACCAACCCCGACTCCGTCACCAACAGCAGCCGGCAGGAGGCCTTCACCTTTATCGAGAAGGAGCTCAAAGACAACATACAGCTGCTGCCCGGCAATGCCGACGCCAGCACATACGGGCGCGTGAACAAATGGATGGCCTTCTCGCTGCTGGCCAAGCTCTACCTCAATGCCCAGGTATACACCGGACAGGCGCACTGGCAGGACTGCATCAACGCCTGCGACTCGGTGATCGGCTCGGGGCTCTACAGCCTGTCGCCGGGGTATTTTGACAATTTCTCGGTCAACAACGAAGGCTCGCTGGAAAACATCTTCGTGGTACCCTACGACAAGATCAACATCGGGGGCAACAACTGGGAAAACCAGACCCTGCACTACCAGAACCAGATCAACTTTCGGTTATCGGGGGGCACCTGGAACGGCTTCTGCACCACCGCCGATTTCTACAAGCTGTTCGACACCGTGTCGACCTACAGCAGCAAGAACGGCAACGTATACCGCACCTTCAGGGACCAGCGGGCCGGGCAGTGGCTGGTGGGTCAGCAGTTCAGCGTACCCTATGCATACCCGCCCGACAAGAACGTGCTGTACCAGTCTGCAGACGCCGCCCTGAAGCTCAAGGACATCGGCACGGGACTCAGCCTGGTGCTGTCCCCTACCGTGGGCAAGATCTCGGATCCTGCCGCGGAGTTCCGCATGGCCGGTGCCCGCAACATCAAGTATTTCCCGGAATCCGGCACGGCGGGCAACCAGAGCAATGACATGGTCCTGTTCCGTTATGCGGACATCCTGCTGATGAAGGCGGAGTGCGAGCTTCGCCTGGGAAGTGGAAAGGCGGACGCCCTGAGCCTGGTCAACCAGGTACGGGAACGGGCCTATAGCGGCTCCCAGGCCTTCGACTGGACCATGGGCGACCTGACGCTAAACCATATCCTAGACGAAAGAGGCCGGGAGCTGGCCTGGGAGATGTGGCGGCGCCAGGACCTGATCCGCTATGAAGTGGCCTCGGGCCAACCCTATTTCGGGGCGGCGCGGCAGCCGGACAAGACCCAGGACCCGGATGCGCATTACCGCATCTATCCCATCCCCGCGCAGCAGATCTCGGCCAACCCGAACCTGAAGCAGAATGACGGGTACGGGGGCTAAGGCCGCCTGTCCCGGGAAAAAAGGATTATATTGGATGGCGCGCCGACGGCGGTTGCGCCATCCTTCATTTTGAAAAAGAGACGCTTTATGGATGATCACACTTCATCGGGCTCGCGGCCCCTCAGCCGGGGCGCTTTCCTGCGCAACGCCACGCTGGCCACCGCAGGGTTCTACATCGTGCCCCGCCATGTGCTGGGAGGCAAGGGATATACGGCGCCCAGCGACCAGCTGCGCATCGCCGCCGTCGGCTGCGGCGGGGAGGCGGAAAACGACATCCACCATTTCGCCGGCCATCCCGAGAAAAAGGCCGTCATCGCCTTTCTCTGCGACGTGGATGACCGCATGGCGGCGCCGCGCCGCAAGGAGTTTCCCAAGGCCGGCTTTTACAAGGACTGGCGGGAGATGTTCGACAAGGAGCATGAACACTTCGACGCCGTCACCGTGGCTATCCCCGATCACAACCATGCCATCGTGGGGCTGGGCGCCATGCAGCTCAAAAAGCACCTGTACCTGCAGAAGCCTCTTACCCATGACATTTACGAGGCGCGCATCCTCACCCAGGCCGCCGCGAAATACAAGGTGGTGACGCAGATGGGGGACCAGGGCGCCTCCTGCGACGGCATGCGCATACTGCGGGAATGGTTCGATGCCGGCCTGATCGGCGACATCGAGAAGGTCTACAACTGGACCAACCGCCCCGTATGGCCGCAGGGCATCCCCTGGCCGGACCGGCACCCCCCGGTGCCGAAGGAACTGGACTGGGACCTGTGGCTGGGCACCGCCGAGCATACCGACTATATCGACAACCTGGTGCCTTTCAACTGGCGGGGGTGGTGGCGCTTCGGCACGGCCGCCCTGGGCGATATGGCCTGCCATATCATCGGACCGGCCTTCAAGCTTTTCGACCTGGGCTATCCGACGGAGGTGACCTGCAACGCCAGCACCGTATATTCCGGCATATTCCGTGAGGCCGCCTATCCCGAGAGCGGACCTGTATCCAGCCGCCTGCGCTATACCTTCCGCCTGAAGGACGGGCGTGACCTGCAGCTGTACTGGATGGACGGAGGCTTTATCCCTGACAGGCCGGAAGAGCTGGATCCCGACATCAATGCCAACGAGGCCATGGCGGACAATCCCGCCCACAATGACTACGAGGGCGGCACCCTGTTTATCGGCAGCCAAGGCAAGATCTCCTGCGGCTGGGGCGGCAACCATCCACGGCTGTGGCCCGCTTCGCGCAACAAGGAGGTCAACATCCCGCAGAAGTATCCGCGGGTCCGCGGAGGCATGGATGGCCACTGGTGGCAGTGGGTAGACGCCGCCATCGCCGGCTATGGCAACATGGAGGTCGATTCACCCTTCGAAGGCTACGCCGGTCCCCTCACCGAAACGGTGCTTATGGGCAACCTGGCGCTGCGCAGCTTCAACCTGAAAGTAGGAGACGACTACCCGGGTCGGTACATCGCCTACCGCTGGGACGGAGAAAACATGCGCATCACCAACTTCGAGGCGGCCAACCAGTTCGTACGGCGAAAATACCGCCAGGGCTGGGGCGACCTGATCCTCTGATCCTTCAGGGTGTCCGATGCCCCGCTGTATCGGCAGGCGAAGGCATGACGGCCTGCTCCACCACGGACCGCTGCTGCTTCAGGGAGTCCAGCTCCCGGCGCAGGGCATCTATGCGCGCAGAATCAGCCGAAGGGATTAGCCAGGTCAGGGTAGAGACGACCAGGGCCAACAGCGAAATGAGGATCGGCGCCCATGTCGACGTCTGCCGGGCCCTGCGCTGTCGCCGCAGGCCCGCTGCATAGCCAGCGAAGCCGCCTTCCGCCATGAAAGCCCTGGCGCGGGGGCCGGTGTCGAAATAATCCACTCCGTCGGTCCCGGGACCGAGGTACACGATGACCTCTACAGGAAGCGCTGCAATATATAGCAGCTTCTTTTTGACCGAGCCGTCGCTGGCCGGTTCCAGCCCGGCGCGGCCTTCAATGTTCCCGGAGAAAAAACTGTCACCCGGAGCGATCTCCTTGAATTCGAGGGCTGCCCTGACGATCTGGTCAAGGTCTTCCGCCGGATAAGATAATTCCATAGTCACCCATTTTTTATTGTGTAATGGGCTTTTCGGCGGATAAGGCAGCCTGCGTTCCGGCTTTCATCAGGAAGAGGACATTCAAGTTACCATAATTTGGCCAAATACAGATATACCGTCAATTCCCCCTTGACGTGTTTGTCATTTTGATGGGCTTGGGTGAAGGGGTGGGCTATTGGGAATAACCAATGCCTCGATACCAGCATGGGGCACCATCGGCCGGAAACGATGCTGAAAAGTAATCGGGTACGCCTTGGGGGTACAGAGTAATCATCCCAATAATAATAATCATAATATTCAACAATGAATTATCAAATTATCCTAATTAAATTATTATTGACTATAAAAAGGATAATAATTTTTGACATTATAGTAGTAAAATTATCATCATCTTACAGCGAGAAAGTGGATAAGGAGCAATAAGCCGAGGACAATTATTATTCCTCTCACTTATACTTTTGCTTCTTCTCGATTTAGGGACAGACGCAAATCCATTACTGACTTCTTGAAGGATACCTATCTATACAGAGACAGGCTTTATAGAGAAGCGTTATCTGGAATACCTGTGCCTCCTGTATATATATTGGATATAGTCCTGGAAAAGTTGTCCATTAAACGATCGGCTTAAAAGCTGTTATCTCCTGTCAAAATATAGAGGAATCTTGTTGGCCACCGGTTCTCTTCCCCGGCAGCCAAAAGGGTCTTGGAAAGAGATCAGTACTGGGTCCTGTAGAAACGGTGGGTTTCGTCCAGTTGCAGGGGATGGGCTTCGAACCACTGTAGGAAAGCCTTCCATCGGTCCTGGTGCAGGACCTGCCAGCGTTGGAAGCCGGCTTCATCCCCTTTCATGAGGATCCAGTGATCATAGGCCTCGAGTTGACCTGCCTGCTGGATCTCCCGCTGGTAGGCGAAAAGGACGTTGGGGAACTGGGTGTCGTAGTGCCGGGCGTAGTAGTTATCCAGGAAACGCTCACGGATCCTGTGCAGGGACTCCGGGTCCAGGACATGCTCCCCTGCGACGGCCATCAGCAGCACGGTCTCATACACCGCCGTGCCATAGGGCAGGCGGATGCCCGACAGCCCCTTAAGGGCTTTCTTGCTGACATAGATAGTATTATTCTTGCTGAAGCTGACTTTCGCGGTGCTGTCATCCGGAAAGGCGATGCCTTTCCGGTACGTGTCGAAGAGCAGCTTACTGATCTCCGCTGTGCGCTTGCTGTTGCGTTCCAGGTTCATAAAGATCTCGCCGTAGATCATGCCCCAGACCTTCTCCCCGCCGCTGCAGAAAATCTTCGCCGCCCAGTAGTAGTTGGATGGAAAGGCGGGGTCGGCGTCGATGCCCTTTTCGTAGAGCGCCAGGGCCTCCTCATATTCTTTCTTGACCAGGTGCATATTGCCCATCTCCAGGTACAGCTCCCCTGCCTTGGGAAATTTCTTCAGCCCCTTTTCATAGGTGCGGATGGCCTTGTCGGGATGGCCCTGGAAGTCGTAAGTGTTGCCCAGCAGCTGGTATACTTTGGAGATCACGTCGCGCCTGCGGGACAGCTTTTCCAGCAACGTCACGGCAGGCTCATAGTCTTTCTTGCCCACATAAGCATAGGCCAGCTCGTAAGGATAGGTGATGTTGCCGGGGTCCAGCCGGCGGGCTTCTTCCAGCAGCTGGATGGCTTTGTCGTACTGTCCCTGTTCGTCCTCCAGGCGGAAGGCTTCCCTGGCCTTGGCCTCGGCCTGCTGGGCAGGGGACTGGGCCGCCGCCGGCAGGAGTGGGGCGGCAAGGAAGAAGACAGGGATGAGAAGATGCTTTTTCATATCAGGTCTATATGCCGGCGGGCGCAGGGCCGGCATGGCGGCCTTGGCGCTCCCAGCAACAAGATGCCCGGCGGCGAGCGTTTCCACAAAAGCGCCGGCAAGGTCCTGGCTACCCCAGCTTGTCGATCTCTTGCTGCACGAAGGCCGCCAGGTCCTTCACATAGGCGGGAGAGAAGTCAAAGCGGATGCCGGCGGCGGCATAGAGCTCGGGCAGGGGGCGGGTGTTGCCCAGGCTCAGCGCCTGGATATAATGGTCCAGGGCCCCTTCCCTGTCTTCGCGATACTGCTTCCAAAGCGCGATAGCGCCCAGCTGGGCAATGCCGTACTCTATATAGTAAAAAGGCACCTCGTAGAGATGCAGCTGGCGCTGCCAGCTGCTGGCCCGGTATTCTTCCAAACCTGTCCAGTCGACCACCCCGTTGGAAAACTCTTCCTGTATGCGGCCCCACTGCGCGGTACGTTCCTCCACGCTGTGCTGGGGATGCTCATATATCCAGTGCTGGAACTTGTCTATGGTGGCGATCCACGGGAAGATGGTCACCACGCGCTCCAGCTGCTGCAGGCGGGCGCGGCGCAGGTCCCCGGGGTCGCTGAAGAAGACATCCCAGTGGTCCATGGAGAACAGCTCCATGCTCATGGAGGCCACCTCGGCGATCTCCATGGGGTATTCCTTGAAAGCGCTGAGCGGCAGCCTGTGCGTAAGGAAGCTCTGGATGGCGTGGCCGCCTTCATGCACCATCGTGGTGACGTCCTTCATCTGCCCGGCGGCGTTCATGAAAATGAAAGGCACGCCGGTCTCTGCGAGGGGGCAGTTGTACCCGCCGGGAGCCTTGCCCTTGCGGCTTTCGAGGTCCAGGTGGCCCATCCCTTCCATCACGCCCAGGCAGTCCCCGAAAAAGGGACGCAGCTGCGCGAAGCAACGGCGGGCCTTCTCGACCAGCTCGGCGCCGGTCTGGAAGGGCTCCAGGGGCCTGACGCCCGCCGGCTCGGCCTCGGTATCCCAGGGACGCAAGCGGTCCAGCCCCAGGCGGTCCCGGCGGCGCTCCAGCACCCCCTTCACCAGGGGCAGCACATGGAGACGGACGGCCTCATGGAAGGCGAAACAGTCTTCCTTGGTGTAGTCGAACCGGCCCATCTCCTCGAACTTATAGTCGCGGTAGTTGTCGAAGCCGGCCTGGCGGGCCACCTGGTCACGGCGGCGCAGCAGCTCGTTGAACAGATTGTCCAGGGCCTCGCGGTCCTGCAGGCGCCGGGCGGCGGTCTTGCGGAACACCTCCTCACGCAGGGCGCGATCGGGGCTTTCGAGGAACTTGGCGGCCTGCGGCAGCGTATATTCCCGGCCCTGGACCTCGATGGTCATCCGTCCGCTGATCTGGCCGTACTGCTGCTGCATGACGCTCAGCTCGGCCTGCAGGGGGATGTTCTCCTCGCGGAACAGGTCTATGGCCTTGCGCACGCTGCGCAGGTAAGTGAAATATTTGTCCTGGTCCAGCTCGGCGACAAAGGGACACTCCACCAGCTTCCTGTTCAGGGCGTCGGCCTCGGGCTGTATGCGGGGCTGTATCTCCATGCAGAAGTAGGTGAACGCTTCTTCCAGGGCCTTGTCCGTCGTGTCGCAGGTCATGCGGATCTGGCGCCAGCAGGCGTCCTCGCTGATCGCGGCCTCCAGCTCGCTGAGATCGGCCATCCAGCGCTCCAGCGCCGCGGCGCTGGGCAGGGGACGCTCACGCAGTTCCTTAAAGAAGGGCTCCAGGGCTTCCCAGGTACTGAGCCTGAAATCAGCAGGGAGGTAATGGCGGGGGGTCTTTTCGATCCGGGCGTCGCCCGCGGCAATATCAGACATGCAATTGATTTTCAGTTATGTAGATCCGTTTCCGGCGCGCACCGGCGCGGGAGAGGGCCAAAAATAGCGATAAAGTCCGGGACCCTCAAGCGCGGGAGGGTTCCGGGCCGCGCCGACCCGCCTGCACGGGAAAAATTTTTGGGCGTAGACAAAATTTCTAAAAAAAATTTGCGTTTACATAGAAGTTTTGTTACCTTTGAGGACTTTATTTTTTAGGGTTAACGTTCACTACTGCCGCTTGCCAACTAAGTGTGAATTGAAAACCAGAGATTTAAGTAAAGGATAAACTTTTTTGGGGTTAACAAACAATGGATGAAAGGCCTGCTCCTGATTCTTCTCGAGCGGGCTATTTCATTTTCAGGCCCCTCCTGCTCATTTCCTTTTTTCCGCCCGTCCCCTTCCTGCGCCATGGCGTTTTCTTTCTTTCGGACATATCCGGGATATTCCTAAATTTGCGCCGTTTTAACGCTTGCGCCCGGCTCTTCTATGCTTAAAAAAATATTTCAAAATAATCCGGAAAAGGCCGAAATGTCATTTTTCGACCACCTGGAAGAGTTGCGCTGGCATATCATCCGCTCCGTCGCGGTGATCATGGTCTTCGCCGTGGTTATCTTCGTGAAGATCAACTATGTCTACGATGTGATCATCCTGGCGCCGACGCGCCAGTCCTTCATCACCTACCGTGCCCTCTGCTGGCTGAGCCACGCCTTCCACCTCAGCGACACCCTCTGCCTGTCGGACGTGCCCCTGCAGTTCCAGAACATGAAGCTTTCCGGGCAGTTCCTCCAGGCCATGAGCTCGGCTTTTACCTTCGGGCTGATCATCTCCACCCCCTACGTGCTGTGGGAGTTCTGGCGCTTCGTCAAGCCGGCGCTGAAGCCCAACGAGCTCAAATATACCCGCGGCATTATTTTCTGGACCTCCCTGCTGTTCTTTGCGGGCGTGGGCTTTGGCTATTTCCTGATCACCCCCTATACGGTGAACTTCTTTGCGGCATACAAGATCTCCGAGAGCATACAGAACATCATCACCATCAACAGCTACCTCAGCACCATCTCCCAGCTCGTGCTGGGCTGCGGCATCCTGTTTCAGCTGCCCATCGTGGTGTATTTCCTGGCCAAGGCCGGCATCATCACCCCCGATACGCTGAGAAACTACCGCAAGCACGCCTTTGTGGTCATCCTGGTGATCGCCGCCGTCATCACCCCTCCCGATGTAGCCAGCCAGATCATCGTGACCATCCCGCTCTGGATCCTCTATGAGACAGGCATCGTCATCGCAACCCGCGTCATACGCCGCCAGGAGGAAGAGGATGCCCGGGAATGGTCCTGATCAGCAGGGCCCTGTCGCCCTCATGGCGTATATTTACCGGATAACCCGGCCCCCCTGCCCACCGAACGCTTCGTTTCCCTGGACGTCTTCCGCGGGATGACCATCGCCATGATGATCCTGGTGAATAATCCCGGCTCCTGGACTTATGTCTACGCTCCCCTGGACCATGCCCGCTGGTTTGGCTGCACGCCCACCGACCTGGTGTTCCCCTTCTTCCTCTTTGCCGTAGGCAACGCCATGAGTTTTTCCATGAAGAAGTACGAGGCGCGGGGACAGGCGGCCGTGCTCCGGAAGATATTCACCCGTACCGTGCTGATCATCCTGATCTCCTACCTGATCCACCTCTACCCCTTTGTACGCTATGATGCGGCCAGCGGCGCCTGGACCCACAAGTTCCACTTTGACCACCTGCGCATCATGGGCGTGCTGCAGCGCATCGCCCTGGCCTACTGCTGCGCCGCCCTGCTCATCCATTTCGCAGGGGCGCGGGCGGCCGCCTGGACGGCGTTGGCCCTCCTGCCCCTCTACTGGGGCCTGCTGATGCTCTTCGGCGACGCCGGCGCCCAGCTGACCCTGCAGGGCAACGCCGTACGAAAGCTCGACTTGTGGCTGTTCGGACCCGCACACCTGTATCATGGTGAGGGGATACCCTTTGACCCCGAAGGACTGCTCAGCACCTTGCCGTCGGTCTCCTCCGTCATTTTCGGCTTCGTAGCCGGCGCCTTCGTCCAGCGTGAGGGCAAGACCTATGCGTGCATAGCCAAGCTGCTGCTGGCGGGGCTGCTGCTGGTCGTTGCGGCCCTGCTCTGGGCGCCCTGGTTTCCGCTGGCGAAGAAGCTCTGGACCGGCAGTTTCGTCCTGTATACGACGGGCATGGCCATGCTGCTGCTGGGCGCCCTGCTCTATGCCGTGGAGATGCGGGCCTGGAAGCCGTTGCGCTGGCCGCGCTTTTTCATGGCCTTCGGCATGAACCCGCTGTTCATCTATATCCTGGCCGACCTGGTGGTGCTCACCTATTTGGCCATCCCCATGGAGCCAGGTGGCAACCTCTATGGCTGGCTGTACCAGCGGGCCTTCCGCCCCCTGTTCGGGGACTGGAACGGCTCCCTGATGTTCGCCATAGCCCATGTGCTGCTGTTCTGGCTGGTCGCCCGCTGGCTGGAGCGCCGGAAAATTTTTGTCCGGGTATGAGCTTTCTCCGCCTTTTTGTATTTTTCCCTGCCCTTTGACCCTGCGCTTTCTGCCGTCGCGCGGCCGCTGCCCCTGTCCATGTCCAAAATCCGCTCATGACCGACCTGCGCGACCGCTTCGTCTCCCTCGACATCTTCCGGGGGATGACCATCTGCCTGATGATCGTCGTCAACACGCCCGGCAGCGGGGCTTCGGCCTTCGCTCCCCTGCATCACGCCCACTGGTTTGGCTGCACGCCCACCGACCTGGTCTTCCCTTCGTTCCTGTTTGCCGTGGGCAATGCCCTGAGCTTCTCGATCCGGAAATACGAAGCCGCCGGCCAGGGCGCCGTCCTGCGCAAAATCTTCAGGCGCACGGCCCTGATCTTCCTGCTGGGCTACCTGATGTACTGGTTTCCCTTTGTCCACCCGGTGGACGGCGGGGG
>CBINPH010000088.1:0-9875 GCA_966252445.1 uncultured Chitinophagaceae bacterium
ATCCTCAACCAGGCCTGCGTGCCCAACTCCCCGCAATGGTTCAACACCGGCCTCCATGCGAGTTACGGGATCACCGGCAAACCGCAGGGGCATTATTTCGTGGACCAGCGCACCGGGAAGCTGCAAAAAAGTACGTCGGCCTACGAGCGCCCCCAGCCCCACGCCTGCTTCATCCTCAGCGTCAACGATGACCTGGTCAACGACGGGGGCATCATGGACCTCTGGGTCCGCGAAGCCCGCATCTTCAAATACGGTTCGGGCGTAGGCACGAACTTCTCCAGCATCCGCGCCGAAGGCGAGAAGCTCAGCGGCGGGGGCACCTCCAGCGGCCTGATGAGCTTCCTGAAGATAGGGGACCGCGCCGCCGGCGCCATCAAATCCGGGGGGACCACGCGCCGGGCGGCCAAAATGGTCTGCCTGGACCTGGACCATCCCGAGGTGGTGGACTTCATCGACTGGAAGGTAGAGGAAGAGAAGAAAGTGGCCGCCCTGATCGCGGCAGGCTACGCCTCCGACTATGAAGGCGAAGCTTACCGTACCGTATCGGGACAGAATTCGAACAATTCGGTGCGGGTGCCGAACGAGTTCTTCCACCGGCTGGCCGAGGACGGGGACTGGGAGATGACGGCCCGCTCCACGGGCAAGGTCATGCGCAGCATCCGGGCCAAGGACCTCTGGGACAAGATTACCTACGCCGCCTGGCGCTGTGCAGATCCCGGCGTGCAGTACGACACCACGATCAACGAATGGCATACCAGCCCGAAGGGCGGCAGGATCAGGGCCTCCAACCCCTGCAGCGAATACATGTTCCTGGACAACACCGCCTGCAACCTGGCCTCCGTAAACCTGCGCAGGTTCTTCGACGCCGACAAGAACCGTTTCGATGTGGACGGCTTTGAATACACCGTGCGGCTCTGGACCACGGTCCTGGAGATCTCCGTGCTTATGGCGCAGTTTCCCTCCAAGGAAGTAGCCCAGCTGAGCTACGACTACCGCACCCTGGGCCTCGGCTTCGCCAACCTGGGCTCCGTGCTGATGGTCAGCGGCATCCCCTACGACAGCGAAGAAGCCCGGGGCATCGCCGGCGCCATCAGCGCCATCATGACCGGCATCGCCTATAAAACCTCCGCCGAGCTGGCGGCCCACCTGGGGCCCTTCGCCAAGTTCAAGGAGAACAGGGAGGACATGCTCCGGGTGATGCGCAACCACCGGGCGGCCGCCTATGACGCCACGGAAGCCTACGAAGGCCTGGAGATCAAGCCCCGCGGCATCGACGCCCGCCATTGCCCCGACTACCTGCTGCGGGCGGCCACCAAGGCCTGGGACGAGGCCGTGCAGCTGGGCGAGAAGCATGGCTACCGCAATGCCCAGACCACGGTCATCGCGCCCACCGGCACCATCGGCCTGGTGATGGACTGCGACACCACCGGCGTGGAACCTGACTTCGCCCTGGTCAAGTTCAAGAAGCTCTCCGGCGGCGGCTACTTCAAGATCATCAACCAGTCCATCCCCACCGCCCTCAAGAACCTGGGGTACAAGCAGCACGAGATCAAGGCCATGGTGGATTACGCCAAAGGCACCGGCAGCTTCACGGGCGCGCCGTTCATCAACCACCAGAGCCTCAGTGAAAAAGGCTTTATCGCCGAAGAGCTGAAAAAGCTGGACAAGGCCGTGGCCTCCGCCTTCGAGGTAGGCTTTGTCTTCAACGTATACACCCTGGGCGAGCCCTGCCTGCAGCGCCTGGGCTTTACCGCCGAGGAATACAACGACCCGCAGTTCAGCCTCCTGCATTCGCTGGGCTTTACCGACGAGCAGATCGAGGCCTGCAACGACTATGTCTGCGGCACCATGACCCTGGAAGGCGCGCCTTATCTCCGGGAAGAGCACCTGCCCGTCTTCGACTGCGCCAACCGCTGCGGCAAGAAAGGCGTCCGCTACATCCATGCCCACGGGCATATCCGCATGATGGGCGCCGTACAGCCCTTTATTTCCGGGGCCATCTCCAAGACCATCAACCTGCCGAACGAGGCCACGCTGGAAGAAATTGCCGATGCGTACAAGCTGAGCTGGGAGCTGGGCCTGAAGGCCTGCGCCCTGTACCGCGACGGCTCCAAGCTCTCCCAGCCCCTGAGCAACAAGAGCGACAAAAAGAAAAAGACGGCCGAGGCCGCCGAAGAAGCGCCTGCGCCCCAGGCGGAACTGAAGAGCCTCACCATAGAGGAGCTGCTCGACGAGGTCACCCGCCGCATGCAGGAGAGCCCCGACACGAAGCTGATGCGCAAGCTCTCCGGCATCGTACAGCGCAAGAAGCTTCCCGCCAAGCGCTTCGGCTTCACCCAAAAAGCCAAGGTGGGCGGGCAGGCCATCTTCCTGCATACCGGAGAATATGACGACGGCACCCTGGGCGAGATCTTTATCGACATGGCCAAGGAAGGCGCCACCATGCGCAGCATGCTGAACTGCTTCGCCATCGCCATCTCCATAGGCCTGCAGTACGGCGTCCCGCTGGAAGAGTTCGTAGACAAATTCGTCTTTACCCGTTTCGAGCCTGCCGGCATGGTCGACCACCCCAACATCAAGACCTCGACCTCTATCGTGGACTACCTGTTCCGGGTGCTGGGCTATGAATACCTGCAGCGCAACGACCTGGTGCATGTGCCCGACCCGGAAAAGAAAGCCGAGGAGCCGCGGACCGGGGACACCTCCTACCCGTCCCTGTCCGATGTGCACGTCACGGCCCCGCAACGCAGCAGCCGGGCGGCCAAGACCACCGCTTCCCTGGGCGAAGGCCCAGAAAGCATGACGGACAAGTTCATGAAGAGCATGCAGAGCGACGCCCCGGCCTGCAACACCTGCGGGCACATCACCGTCCGCTCCGGCACCTGCTACAAATGCCTGAATTGCGGCAATTCCATGGGCTGCAGCTGAGCCCCCGGATGCCCCCGGACAAAGGCCGCTTCCCCCGCCCGGGGAGCGGCTTTTTTTGCGGCGATTATGTCTGACAAAAAAACTTCTGAAAAATTTTGTTTTTAATATCTTTTACGTTATGTTTGCTATTAAATAGGGTTTTCATAAGATAGTAACAACGTCGCCACATTTTCATGTGGCGGCTTTTTTTGCTTTTCCCATTCGGTATCAGCGAATTACATAATGTATATTTTTACATGTCTGTAAATACCCTCCGGCCTCCTTACCGCTCATAAAAAAATACCCGCGCTGCCGCCCCCCGGACGGGAGCGGGGGGCGACCCGCCCACACCCTTCAAAAACATGGCTTATCTTGGCGGCTTATCGGAAGCCGGGGCGCTGCCGGGGATGACCCCGGCAGGCGAAGCCGGCACCCTTCACGCAAACCGGATCCCATGAAGCGATCACCACTTTCAGGGGCGGTACTGGCCGCCCTGGTTTTTATCCTGGCGCTGCCCTGCAGGCTGGAGGCCCGCCAGCACAACATCCAGGCAGGGGCACCCCTGCGCGTGGGCCTCGCCGGCCTCAGCCATGACCATGTATATGGCGTTATGCGGCACTACCAGTCGGGGGACGTGGTGATCACCGGCATTGCCGAGACCGACACGGTGCTGATCCACAGGTTCCAGAAACGCTACGGCTTGCCCGATTCCCTGTTCTTTCCCTCGGTGTCCGCCATGCTGGCCCGGCAACACCCGGAGATCGTCATGGCCTTCAATCCCATTGCCCGGCATGTCGCCGTGGTGCGCGCCTGCGCGCCCCTGCAGGTGCCGGTGATGGTGGAGAAACCGCTGGCCACCACGGTGAAGGACGCCGAAGAGATCGCGGCGCTGGCCCGCCGCTACCAGGTCCCCGTGCTGACCAACTACGAGACCAGCTGGTATGCCAGCAACCGGGAGATCTACCGGCTCCTGGAGGAGAAAAAGATCGGCGGGATACGGAAAATGGTGGCCCACGACGGCCACGAAGGACCCCGGGAGATCGGGGTAAGTAAAGCGTTCTTCGGCTGGCTCACCGACCCCCAGGCCAACGGGGCGGGCGCCCTGTTCGACTTCGGCTGCTATGGGGCCAACCTGATGACCTGGCTGATGGGCGGACAGGCGCCCCTGGCCGTGACGGCCGTGACCAGGCAGATCAAACCGGAGATCTATCCGCGGGTGGACGACGACGCCACCATCCTGCTGGAGTACCCCCAGGCCACCGGCATCATCGAGGCCTCCTGGAACTGGCCATACTCCATCAAGGACCTGGAGGTCTTCGGCCGGGACGGCTATCTGCAGGCGGTGAACGGGCGCGTGCTCCGCAGCCGGCACCGGGGCGACGAGGGCTTTGCCGTCCAGACCCTGCCGCCGGCGGCCAAGCCCTACGACGATTATGTACCTTTCGTGACGGCCCTGCTCCGGGGGCAGATCCACCCGCAAAAAGACCTCTCCTCCCTGGAAAACAACCTGATCGTGGTGCGCATCCTGGATGCGGCCCGCCGCTCCGCCCGCGAAGGGCGGCGCATCGTCCTGGAACCCTGAGCGCACACAGCCCGGGCGGCCCTCCTAGCGCGTGCCGGCCTGCACGCTGGCCGCCGGGGTGTAATGGGTCACCGCATGATCCACCGGCGGGACGGTCCGGAGATAGACATAGATGGCGCCCAGGTCAGCGGTGTCCATGCCGGCATACATCATCCAGGGCATCACCGTCTGCATCTGCCCCGGTTGCATCAGCGGCGCCGTGTAGCCGCTGTCGGTCAGGGCCCGGAAACGGTGGATGAAGGCCTCGCGGCTCCAGCTCCCTATCCCGGTCTTCAGGTCAGGCGTGATGTTGGCCGTACGCAGGATACCCCCGTCGGGCATCTGGAACTCCCATCCTCCTGCAAAGGGGGCGCCCAAGGTTTTTCCTTTGACCTTTTTGGTATGACATTCCTGGCAGCCGGCGATGCGCACCAGATAATGGCCGTATGCGACGGTGTCGGAGGCCGGGGGACGCGTTTCTGGCTGGGCCTGCCGGGGAATGGTATTGAGGATAAAGTTCATGGGGAAGTCGATGGTCCGCGGCGCGGGCTCATAGGCGATGGGCTGCAGGCTGCGCAGGTAGCTGATGATGGATTTGACATCCGTGCTGTCCATGATCCCGTAAAAGTGGTAAGGCATCACGGGGAACAGGGCCTCCCCGTCGCGGCTGACCCCGGTGGTGATGGCGCGGTAGATCTCTCCGTCGGTCCAGTCCCTGAGCCCGTACGGGGTGATGTTCCGGGAATAGAAAATACCGGGAAAGCCCATGCTGCGGTCAAAGCGCTCCCCCCCGCGCCCCTCCGTGCCGGGGACAATGGGGCCCGCGAAGTGGGTCCAGTCCCGCTGGGAATGGCAGTCTATGCAGACGGTGACATGATTGGCGAGGTAGGCACCGCGGGCTATGGTCGCGGCGGCGCTGTCTACGGTGAGCGCCGGTGCGGGGCCCACATCGGGAAGCGCCAGCTTTACATAAGCCAAGAGGCCGCCGAGGGCGACCAAAAGCACCAACAGGAGGATCGCAACGATCCGGAGGATTTTACGCCACATGAGGATGGGGTTTTAACAAACACGGGTTAAAGTTCAGCGGAGCGCGGAGGCCTCCCGGGGCCGTTGGGGTCACGAGAACGGCTATGCGTTCCGATCCGAAAATTAGGGCAAGGAACGGATATTCGCAAGGTTTTTTCGCGACCGGCGCTGCCGGCTCAGGGAAGGGCCGGTTCCGTGAAGCGGAAGGTGTCGCCATCGAAGAGACCGCGGTCGCTGAGCTTCAGGTGGGGGATCACCAGCAACGCCATGAAAGACAGGGTCATGAAGGGGGCCCGCAGGGGGCTGCCCATGGCCTTGGCCAGCTGGTCCAGCCGCTGGTAAGCCCGGGCCACCTCATAGCCGTCCTTCCCGCTCATCAAACCCGCCACGGGAAGGGGCAGCACGTCTTCGGCCTGCCCATGCACGGCGCAAATGCCGCCCTGCCGGGCGATGAGCAGGTTGAGGGCGCGGCACAGGGAGTCCGCGTCGGCGCCTACGGCAATGAGGTTGTGGCTGTCATGGGCCACCGAGGAGGCCAGCGCGCCGGCGCGGAGCCCGAAATGCCGGATGAAGGCCAGCGCAGGGGGCGCCTCCCCGTAGCGGTTGACCACGGCCAGCCAGAGCAGGTCATTCGCCGGGTCGGGCACCCAACATCCATCCTCCACCGGGGGCTGCGCTTCGCCTGCGCCGGTAATGAGCTCCCCGTCCAGGGCTTCGATGACCCTGACCCGCCCGCCCCGGGCCGGCAGGCGGAAGGCCTGGGGCTGCAGGGGCTTCGCCGCGAAACGGTTCAGGGGCTCTACCGCCACGCCGGGGAAAAGGGCGCGGCCGCCCTGGGCCACCTTGCGGCCGCCGATATGGGTCTCCAGCACGTCCAGCGCCTGCAGGTCGCGGACGAGGATGAAATCGGCAGGGTCACCGGGCCGCAGCTGGCCCAGGTCCAGCCCGTAATGGCGGACAGGGTTCAGGCAGGCGGCGCGCAGGGCATGGAACAGGGGAATGCCTGCGGCCAGGGCCCGCCGCACCAGGACATTGATATGGCCTTCGACCAGGCTGTCGGGATGCTTGTCGTCGCTGCAGAACATGATGCGGTCCGGGTGGTCATGCAGCAGGGGGATCAGTGCGTCGAAGTTGCGGGCGGCGCTGCCCTCCCGGATGATGATGTGCATCCCGGCGGCCAGCTTGTCGCGGGCCTCGGCTTCGGTGAAGCACTCATGGTCGGTGCTGATGGTCACCTCCCCGGGACGGCCCGCTTCCGCATAGCGCCGCGCCTCCTCGCCCCGCAGCCCCGGCGCATGACCATCCACCGGCTTGCCCGCGCTGAGGGCGGCGTCGATATTGGCCATCACCTCCGGGTCTGCCCCGAGCACCCCGGGGAAATTCATCATCTCCGAGAGATAGCGGATGTCGTCGCGCTGCAGCAGGGCCTCCACGTCCGCCGCACCCAGGGCGGCCCCGGCGGTCTCGAAGGGGGTGGCCGGTACGCAGGAAGGGGCCCCGAAATAGAATTTGAACGGAACGGCGTGGCCGTTGTCGATCATGAACATCACGCCCGGCGCCCCCAGCACGTTGGCGATCTCATGGGGATCGGAGACCGTGGCCACGGTGCCGTGCACCACGGCCAGCCTGGCGAACTCCGAAGGCACCAGCATCGAGCTCTCGATGTGGACATGGGCGTCTACAAAGCCGGGCATGAGGTAGGGCAAAGCAGGATCGGGCGACACGCCGAGGGCCTCCAGGGCCTCAATGCGTCCGCCGGCGACGCGGAGGGTGACGGGGTATATCCGTTCCGCGGGTATATCGACGAGGTTGCCTCGCAGGGCATAGCTGTTCATGGCGACGGGGGTTTGGATGCAGGCTCTCCATAGCGCGACAGAATATCCCTGGCTTCCTGGCGGATCCTGTCGGCCAGGTCCTGCGGCTCCAGGACGCGCACGCGGGCGCCGTAGCTCAGCAGCAGCATGAGGAGCTCGGGGTTGATGACCAGCAGCAGCTCTACCCGGTACTCGTTGTCGTCGTCCACCAGCACGCGCTGGGACTCATGGAGTGGAGAGGTCTTGACATAGTGGCCCTGCTGGGGCGTAAACGACAGGACGATGCGTCGGGGTTCCTCCTCCGGCACGGTGATGCCTATGGCATGGCGGAAATAGCTGCTCTCGTCAAAATGCTGTTCGTCATAATGCTCGTTCGTATTCCAGAGCTCCTGTATCCTGTCCAGCCCGAAGGTGCGCAGGCCGGTGCCCTCGCCCCGCAGGCTCCGGGCGAAGACGTAAAAGCGGTTGTTGTACTCCCGCAGGTGGTAGGGCTCGATGCGGTATTCCCGGGGCGCATCCTGGTTAAAAGCCTGGTAGCGGATGCGCAGCACCTCCCTGTCCTTGATGGCCATGGCGATCTCCGGCAGCCACTTCAGGCCCTGGAACTGCGGAGCGGTGTCCAGGTGGAGCAGGCCCCGCGCCACCAGGTGCTCCCGGTCGATGGACACGGCGTCGGCGATCTTCAGGATGGCATCCTCGAACTGCCGGATGACGGGAAGGCGCTGGAACTGCTGCAGCATGCCGATGGCGATCTCCAGGCCCTGGAGCTCGTATTCGGTGACGGGAACATTGTTGATGGAATAGCCTTCTTCGGCATAGTAGTAGCCGCCCCGGTAGTTGTCGTACGCAATGGGCGCATAATACTTCAGGTCCGCGCTTTCCCGCATGTTCTGCAGGTCCAGCAGGATGGTGCGGCGCGAGACGCTCCGGTCCATGCGCTCGGCGACCAGCTCCATCAGGTCAGCCACCGAGGGAGGCGGCAGCTGCTTGTTGCGCAGGCGCTCATCGATCAGGCGGTAACGGCTCAGGGCATATTTGTTCTGGGGCATGGAACGGGCTTCATCTTGGCCAGCTTAAAGATAGCCAATATCGGCAAACGCCTCCTAGAACACGAAGGTGGGGTCGAAGGTGACGGAGCTGTCCTTGGTGTCCAGCACGACCCTCCGGTGCTTCAGCCGTTCCAGGAAGCGGAGAAAGCGGTATCGCGAAAAGCCCCCGTGCAGGGTCTGCAGGTAATGCAGCAGGTCATCCTGCCCGATCCGGGGCAGCACGTGAAGATCGCCCCGGGCGAAAGTGCCCAGGTGACCGTTCAGATAGTCGCGGGTTTCCTGAATAAAATGCTCAAGGTCCATGTCTATTCAAATGTACGTTAAAACAAACGCTCCAGGCCGCCGGAAAATTTTTTAACCCCAATTTAACAGTGCACATCCATTGCACCGGGGGTCTGGACTTTTGATGGCACTAAACACCGTCATCATGAAAAAGATTCAGCAGCTGCCTTCCCGCCTGGAAGAAATGGCCATAGGCCAGATCGTCTTTGATCATTCCGAATGGGTCTCCCTCTGGGGCTACATGGGCGGCCGGGACAAGCACCACCGCATGGATTTCATCCTCAACTTCGAGACCCTCAACAAGCTGCTGCGCCTCTCCGGCAGCCAGGGTGACCGGATACAGATGCTGCTGGTCGAGCGCCTGGAAAAAGGCGTGGAAGAACCCTCCGTCATCGACCTGGAAGAGTTGTACGGCTCCCCGCTGGTCCTGGACCAGTGCAGCCTGGAGGTCTCGGTGACCTGGGTGCAGGACGGCGACGGAGGCTGGAAGGAGGACCCTGGATGCCTGAGCATAGACGAGGTGAGCCCCCTGCTGGAGAAAAAGGCGCCCGTGCTCTCCCCCCGCGCCCTGTGCAAGCAGAATTTCTCCCGCTGCGTGGAGCAGCTGACCAGGTCCTATGCGCTGTACCTGGGCTACCTGGAGCTGGACATGGACGAGGCGACCGCCCTGCGGAAGGCCGGCCTGGAAGACGACCTGAAGTTCAAGATGGCCTATTACGCCTGGGTCATGGAGCAGCCCGCCCGTCCCTGAGCCTGCGAACCCGCCTTCGGGGACGAGAAGTCATTATACAAATTTGGTAGGTTTTATGTACTTTTGAGAGGAATTTATTACCCTCTTTTCTGACTTCTCTAAAATTATCCGACATGAGTGTACGATTAGGCGATACCGCCCCCAACTTCCAAGCGCAGACGACCGCAGGAGAAATCGACTTCTACCAGTTCCTCGGCGATGGCTGGGGCATGCTTTTCTCGCACCCCGCCGACTTCACCCCCGTGTGCACCACCGAGCTGGGCCGCATGTCCCAGTTGCAGGATGAATTTGCCAAGCGCAACGTCAAGATCCTGGCTGTAAGCGTGGACCCGCTGGAATCCCACCAGGGTTGGGTCAAGGACATCAACGAAACCCAGAACACTACCGTGCAGTATCCCCTGATTGCCGACCCCGAAAAGAAGGTGGCCGCCCTGTACGACATGATCCACCCCAACGCCTCCGAGACCCAGACAGTGCGTTCGGTG
>CBINPH010000089.1:0-9870 GCA_966252445.1 uncultured Chitinophagaceae bacterium
CATGTGGGGACGGCAGAGCTACCGGTGGAGCGACCTGGACTTCGAGGCCAACGCCCGCGACGGCCACGGCATCGACTGGCCCATCCGGTACAAGGACATCGCCCCCTGGTACGATTATGTAGAGCGCTTCGCCGGCATCAGCGGGCAGCGGGAGGGCTATGCCCCCCTGCCCGACGGGCAGTTCCTTCCCCCCATGGAGATGAACTGTGTGGAGCAGGCCGTCAAAAAAGGCATCGAGGCCAACTTCAAGGGGCGCATCATGACCATCGGCCGGGTGGCCAATGTCACCGCTGCCCACCATGGCCGCGGCCCCTGCCGGTACCGCAATCTTTGCAGCCGGGGATGTCCCTTCGGCGCCTACTTCAGCACCCAATCGACTACGCTGCCTCCCGCCATGGCCACAGGCAGGCTGACCATAGCCACCGACAGCATCGTCAGCGAGGTGCTCTACGACAAAGAAAAGCAGCGGGCCACAGGGGTGCGCGTCATCGACGCCCACAGCGGGCAGAGCCGGGAGTATTTCTCGCGCATCGTGTTCGTGAACGCCTCCACCATCGGCACCGCGTTCATCCTGCTGAATTCCGTCTCCGACCGCTTTCCGCAGGGCCTGGGCAACGACAGCGGCGTGCTGGGCCGCTACCTGATGGACCATCATTTCCGCTGCGGCGCCTCCGGCCTGGCCGAAGGCTTCGACGACAAATACTATTTCGGGCGCAGGCCCAACGGCATTTACGTGCCCCGCTTCCGCAACGTGGACGCCAAGGAAAAACGGGACTACGTGCGCGGCTTCGGTTACCAGGGGGGTGCCTCCAGGAGTGGCTGGCAGCGCGGCATTGCGGAGATGGGCGTCGGCAAGGATTTCAAGGAGCACCTGGCGGAGCCGGGCCCCTGGCGCATGGGGCTGGGCGGCTTCGGAGAGTGCCTGCCCTACGCCGAAAACCGGGTATACCTGGATCCCGCCAAACGCGACAAATGGGGACTGCCCACCCTGGTCTTCGATGCCGGCTTCAAGGAGAACGAAGAAAAGATGCGCAAGGACATGATGAACGATGCGGCAGAGATGCTGGAAGCCGCGGGCATCAAGGATGTGAAGACCTACGATCACGGGTCAACCCCGGGCCAGGCCATCCATGAGATGGGCACGGCGCGCATGGGCAACGACCCGAAACAATCCGTGCTCAACAAATGGAACCAGATGCATGCGGTGCCGAACGTGTTCGTCACCGACGGCAGCTTTATGTGCAGCACGGCCTGCCCAAACCCTTCGCTTACCTTTATGGCCATGACCGCCCGGGCCTGCGACTACGCCGTGGGCCAGCTCAAGCGCCGCAATATCTGACGCCGGCCGGCGCCCTGCTCAGCGCATGAAAAAGCCGCGGGGAGGTCCGCCCATCCCGCCTCCGGGGCCACGATCCCCCCGCCCCCCCCGGTTCCCGGAGCCGGGAAACCTGTTCAGGAAATAGGTAAAGCTCAGCATGAAATACTGGGGGATGACATTGGATTGCACATCCTGGATATAGTTGTCGGCGACATTGCGCTGGATGCTCAGGTGCTGGTTCAGCAGGTCGAAGGCCTGCAGCTTGAGCTGGCCCTGCTGCTTGCTGAACAGGTATTTGGAAATGGAGGCGTTCCACATGGCCACTTTCTGGTTATAGCCCTGGGTCAGCCCCGAGTTGGCGGTATAGTCAAAATCCGTCTGGATGGTGAAATGCGCCGGCAGATTGATGTTGAAGTCAAAGGAGCCGCCATAGTTGACATAGTCGTTGTTCAGCTGCGCCTGCAGCGAATTGCGCGCATGGTTATAGTTGATGTTGGCCGAGAGGCTGACATCGAAAAGTTCCTTGAAGGCATAGTTGACGCCGACGCGCTCGCCCAGGGTGATGTTGCGGGTGTAGTTCTTTTCCCCGTTGACCAGGCTGACATCCCGGCGGAGGGTGGCGGAGCTGTGCGTGTTGATCATGTTCCTGCTGTGGGCGATGGGGAAGCTGGCCGTCACGAACGCGTTGCCCGAATAGGAGCCGTTGGCGTTGACGTAACGGATGGAGTCCTGCCCCTTGTCGTTGTACGTATTGGCGCTGACGATGTCGTTCATCGTGGTGTTGAACCGGAGGCTGGCGAAGAACATCCGGTACGTATTGACGTCGAAGGACCGGTAGTTCAGGTTGATGTTGTTGCTGAACGAGTTTTTCAGGTCGGGGTTCCCCACCCGGGTGCGCAGCGGATCGGAGTTATCCGGCACGGGCTGCAGCTGCGACAGCGAGGGCTGCTGGGTCCTGCCGTTGTACTCGAAGCGCAGGCGGCGGTTCCGGGAAAAGGTATAGTCGAAGCGCGCCTGGGGATAAAAGTTCAGCGTTTGCTGGCCGAAGCTGGAATCCCCGGTGATAGAATAGCTTTCCAGATTGTTCTGCTGGACATTCAGGCCCAGGGTGTAGTTGTACTGCACCTTGGTGGTCTGGATGTTGAAGCCTGCCCTGTTGGTGGCGTAGGTGTTGCGGAATGCATTTGAATATACCGAGTCCAGGTCTTCAAACTTCCCGCTGGTAGGGTCCATGTTGTAGGTCCGCTTGTCCGACAGGTTGAGGCTGTTGTTGTGCGACGCATGGATCTCTAGCACGCGGTCCTGCATGATCGGCTCCGTATAGGTCAGGCTGACGCCCCAGTTCTTTCCCGTGTTGTCCTGAAGGTAATGCTGATCCAGGGTATCGAGGGTCGAGCCGCCGCCGGCATCGTAATAGCGGGTGCTGGAGGCGTTGGTGCCCTCGGCGTCATGCGTGTTGTATCCCCCGCTGAAGTTCACCGAAAAAGTGCGCCCCCGCTTGGCGAAGCGGTGGCGGTACAGCAGGTTGCCGTTCAGGTTGGGCGAGGTGGCCGAGGAACCGTAACTGCTGGTCCCCTCGTTGAGGGGCAGCTTGTTGTCGTCCAGGACCGAAAACACGCTGCTTTGCCGGTAGTCGTTGGTGGTGTAGCTGAGCGATGGGGTGAAGATCATGGAGTTCATGGAATCGATCTGGTATTCCATGCGCAGGTTGAGCCGGTGGTTTGCCGAGCTGTTGCGCGAACGGTCATCCTGGTTGTTGTAGCTGGAGGAGTCCTGGAAAATGTTCTGGCGGTGCTGCTGCCGGATCACCGAGTTGTCGGTATGGTTAAAAAAGTAGCTGCCGCTCACTTCGAGCTTCTCCCCCCAGTGGTCACGGAAGTTCAGTCCCGCCATCCAGGCTGTCGTCACGCCGTTGCCGCCGGGGCCGCCGAGGAAACCGCCGCCGCCACCACCACCGCCACGACCGCCGCGGCGGCCACCGCCGCCGCCCATGAAGGAGCGGATGTCGTTGAAGGTAAAGCCCATGTTGTTGGTGTTGTTGCCGCTGCCGAGCAGCGAGAGCTGCTGATCATTGTCGAAGCGGTTCGCACTCAGGGAGGACGCGAAGCGGCTGTCCGAGCCGCCCCCTATGGAGGCCCGGCCGAACAGCCCTTGCTTCTTGTCCTTTTTGATGGTCAGGTTAATGGTCTTCTGCGCATCGGGGTCGGCGATGCCGGTGAACTCCGACTGGTCGGAACCCTTGTCGAACACCTGCACCTTGTCAATAATATCGGCCGGCAGGTTCTTGGTCGCCAGCTTGGGGTCGTCGCCGAAGAACGGCTTGCCATCCACCAGCACCTTGTTCACCGTCTCCCCCTGGGCTTTGATGGTGCCGTCCTTGTCCACCTCCATGCCGGGGATCTTTTTCAGCAGATCCTCGACCACCGCGTTGGGCCGGGTCTGGAAAGAGCCGGCATTGAATTCCATGGTGTCACCCTTGAGGGTCACCGGCGGCGCCATCTCGCTGACGGTGATGCCCTGCAGGTCCACCGACTTCTCGCTGAGCGTCAGGGTGCCCAGCTCCAGGGGGCCTTTATCCGCCGACACGCTCACCACCCTGTTCAGCTGGCGGTAGCCGAGATAGCTTACCAGGAGGCGGTAGGTGGTATCCCGCAGTCCCTGGAGCTCGAAAGCGCCCTTCTCGGAGGTGAACACCGCGCTCACCAGGGTGGAGTCCTTCATGTCCAGCAGGGACACGCTGGCTTTGTCCAGGGGCTTATGTTCCGCATCGGCCACGGTCCCCCGGATGACGCCGCGGCCGCCCTGCGACCAGGCAGCGCCGAAAGACAGGAGGCAAAGGACGGACATGAGCACTTTACGCATACAACAGCTTTGATGACATAAGGATATGAACAGGCAAACGGGGCATCAATTGTCGCCCGGGGCACCGCCGTTGCGCTGGCGGCCCATGCGCTCCATCATGCGGCGGCGGATGTCCCGCATTTCATCTTCAGACATCTCCCGCGAGGGGGCAGGCAGGCTCACGCTGGCCTCGTCTACGGCCCGCAGGCTGACCTTGGTGGCTTTGTAAGACATGCGGCAGCCTTCCAGGGCCAGCACGAAGCCGCCGTCCGGGGGCACCAGCCCGTTGACGGGCGAAAAAGTCAGGGGGATGTCCTTGGTATACCAGATGGTATAGCTTTCCCCGCGCATCTGCGCGGTAGCCTTGTGGCAGGTGTATCCCGCGATCTTTTTGGTCTTGTCCGAAGGGGTGAACTGCTCGGCCGTATGGAAGGGCTGGCGGGTGTAAAACGTCGTATCGCCGTCCCGGCCCTTGAAGGCGCGCAGGAACTGCTGATGAGCCAGGTCGACATATTCGGCGCCGCCGAAGCCGCCGCCGAAACCACCGCCCCGGCGGAAACCACCGCGGTCACCGCCACCCCGGCGGGCTCCCCCTCGGTCACCACCGCCCTGGCGGAAACCACCGCGACGGCCCTCGGCCGTGTCACCGCCTGCCCCGCGCGGGGACCGGGCGGCGCCGCCGGGAGCACCCGAGGAGGCCAGTTTGCCGGCCGTGGCGTTAAAAGTCAGCGTCCGTTGCATGGTAAACACGTTGGAGGCGTTTGCGTCTGCGTCATCGCCGGCATCTCCTCCTCCCTGGCCACCCGGGCGGCGGATCATCATCTCATATTCCACTTCGCCCGAAGTGTTCTGCTGGGCCTGCGACAGGGCCGGCAGGACAGCCAGCGCGAGGCAAGCGGAAATCATCATGGTCTTTTTCATGGTTATGAAGTTTATACCGCAAATGTCGGCCGCCCGTGGCGATCCCTGCGTTAACTACCATTACTTAATGTTAAATACTGTTAACGGGCGGCCTACCCATGGCGGAATGCGCCTAGCTTTGCAACCAGCCATGAAGAAAAGGATTCGTGCGATACTCGTCCTGATGATCATCTGCATCCTGGGGATCAACCTCTTTCAGGGCTACTGGCTGTATACCTCCTACGGTCTCGCCTATGACCAGTTCAACCGCTCCATCAACGGTGCCCTGGGCGCCGCCCTGGAGCATAAAACGGAGATGGACGTACGCGCCTACCTGAAGGCGCATCCCGGCGCCGACTCCGCGGAGTACGCCGACACGGGGCGTGTGGCCTTCATGCGCGCCGGCCGCGGTCCCGCCAGTGGCGGGGATTCCTTCGCCGGCCCGGACGAGGCCCCGTTCCGGGGTCGCCTGCGCAGCTCCGACGGCGACGAGGGCGAGGGACGCTTTTCCTGGTCGAGGGTCTCGCGCATCCTGCTGCGCGGGGTCCTGTATGAAGCGCCCCTGGACCTGCAGGCCCTGGACTCGCTGTACAGGGACGAGCTCGAACAGCGCGACATCCACGCCGCCTTCGTCTCGGACACCCAGCGCTTCGACCGCTCCGCCTTCCGCGATGAAGCTTTCCGCCGCCGCTTCTTCAGCCACGAGCCGCTGGAGACCCGCTGGGTACGGGTCGATCCGGTGCGCAACACCTATTACCGGGCCAGCTTCCGCACTCCTTACGGCTACCTGTTCGGCAAGATGCTCTGGCTGCTGGTGGGCTCCTTCGCCCTGCTGGTCCTCACCACCTGGTGCTTCATCTACATGCTGCGCACCATCCTGCGGCAGAAGCGGCTCTCCGAGATCAAGAACGATTTCATCAACAACATGACCCATGAGCTGAAGACGCCCATTGCCACCGTCCATGCCGCGATCGAGGCCTTGCAGCATTTTCAGGCGCTGGAGGACAAAAGCAAGACCCGCTCCTACCTGGACATCTCCCGCAAGGAGCTGCAGCGGCTTTCCGACCTCGTGGAGAAGGTATTGCATGTGTCGATCGAGGAAAACGGCGAGATGGTGCTCCACAAGGAAGCGGTGGACATCCAGGAGCTGCTGGACCACCTGGTCGAGCGGCAGCAGCTGAAAGCCGGCGGCAAGGCGGTCTTTCAGTACAACCACACCCTGGACAACCCCGTCATCCACGTCGACAGGATGCATTTCACGAACGCGCTGAACAACCTGATCGACAACGCCGTGAAGTATTCCGGCGAGCGGGTGCACATCACCATCCGCTGCAGCCGGGACGCAGGCCGCTTCATGCTGGAGGTCGCCGACGACGGCATGGGCATACCCAAGCACTACCAGGAGCATGTATTCGAAAAGTTCTTCCGCGTGCCCACCGGCGACGTGCACAATGTCAAGGGTTTCGGCCTGGGCCTCAACTATGTGCGCCATGTCGTGGAACAGCACGGCGGCAGCATCCAGCTGGCCAGCGAGGCGGGGCGGGGCAGCCGCTTCACCATCCTGCTGCCGGAAGATGCCTGAGGGCGGGTCCTTTTCGCGTCAGGCCGGAAATGACTATCTTGAAGCCCATGGCTAAAGTACTACTGATCGAAGACGAGCTGTTGCTGGGCCGCATCGTGACCGAATCCCTGGAGATCCGGGGCTTTCAGATGTTCCACGCCAGGGACGGGCAGGAAGGGCTTCAGGCCTATCGCCGCATGGCTCCCGACATCATCGTCATGGACATCATGATGCCCCAGATGGACGGCATCAGCCTGCTGAAAGAGATCCGGAAGACGGACCAGCGCACGCCGGTCATCTTTCTCACCGCCAAGTCGCAGACGGCCGATGTGGTGCAGGGCTTCGAATCCGGGGGCAACGACTACCTGAAAAAGCCTTTCAGCATGGATGAGCTCATCGTGCGCATCCGGGCCCTGCTGAACCGGCAGGCCGCGGCCCCGCCCCTGCGGCAGCAGCGCTTCAGCATCGGCACCTTCACCTTCGATTACGACAAGCAAAGCCTGTCACAGGGCGAACAGGCGCCCGTGCTGCTGTCCCACCGCGAAGCGGAGATCCTGCTGCGGCTCTGCCTGCGCAAAAACCAGGTCATGGAACGCAGGGATGTGCTGACGGACCTGTGGGGGGACGACAACTTTTTCAATGCCCGCAGCATGGACGTATTTATTTCCAAGATAAGGCGCTATTTTCGCGAAGACCCTTCCGTGCAGATCGTCAACATCCGCGGCGTGGGCTACAAACTGATCTGCTGACCTGATACCGTTTCCGATGACATCACCGCTCCGAAACGCCCCCGGGCGCTTCCGGCTTTTCCGGGGGCTGCTGGCCCTGTGTTTGCTGGCCCCCGCCGGCGGCCTTTTCGCCCAGGGCCTGGTACGCTATCCGTCCTACAAAGGACTGGTCATGGCGGGTTACCAGGGCTGGTTCAACACGCCTGAGGATGGCGCCGGGCGCGGCTGGTACCATTACCAGCACCGGGGCGTCTTTGCGCCGGGGTCCTGCGAGATCGATTTCTGGCCGGACGTCAGCGAATATGCCAAGACCTATGCCACCCCCTTCACCTATGCCGACGGTCGGCACGCACGCGTCTTCAGCGCCTACGATTCCTCCACCGTGGACCTTCATTTCCGGTGGATGAAGACCTACGGCCTCGATGGCGTTTTCATGCAACGCTTCGTCGCGGAGATCAGCCATCCCAGCGGCCGCCGTCACTTCGATGCGGTGCTGGACCAGGCCATGCATGCGGCGCGGCGCTACGGCAGGGCGATCTGCATCATGTACGACCTCAGCGGCATGGAACCGGGGCAGGAACCCCTCGTGCTGGACGACCTGAAGGCCCTGAGCCGCAAATACCGGCTCCTGCATCCGGCGGATACCACCACCTACCTGCATCACCGCGGCAAGCCGCTGGTGGTGGTCTGGGGCGTGGGCTTCAACGACCACCGCCGCTATGGCTTCCGGGAGGCCAACACCCTGGTCGACAGCATGAAGGCCATGGGATTCAGCGTCATGCTCGGCGTGCCCACCTACTGGCGCGAGCTGCGGCAGGACGCCCTGCCGGACAGCGCCCTGCACCGCCTGATCCGCAAATGCGACATTGTCATGCCCTGGTTTGTCGGACGTTACGACGGAGCCAGTTACCCGGCCTTCCGGGGGCTCCTCCGAAAGGACCTGGCCTGGTGCCGGGCCCGGGGCGTGGACTATGCCCCGCTGGCCTTTCCCGGCTTTTCCTGGAAGAACATGAACGGGCCCCAGGCCCGCAGCATTGACCGCCAGGGCGGGCGCTTTTTCTGGGCCCAGGTGGCCGCAGCGCACGCCGCCGGAGCGGAGATGCTGTACATCGCCATGTTCGACGAGGTCAACGAAGGCACGGCGATCTTCAAGTGCGCCACCCGCGATCATCTTCCCGGCAATGGCGCCGGCAGCTTCCAGGGCATTGATCCCCGGCTGGGCAGCGACCATTACCTTTGGCTCGCCGGCCAGGCCGCCCGCTGGTTCCATGGCGAGAAAGGCTATGGAGCCGCCATGCCGCAGCGGCGCTGAAACTGGCCGGATGGGGCCGCCCGCCGGCCTTTCCGGGGTTTTCAACACCCGGTGCATAAATCCCTTCCTTCCCCAAGTTTTCGTCCCGTAATATTGCCTTTGTATTTGTGGCTTCCGCCCGGCATCTGCCGGCGGAATGAAAAGGGAAGCCGGTGAGAATCCGGCACTGTCCCCGCAGCTGTAAGTTCGGCGCCGCCCCGTGCGGCGTGCCCCTGGAACAACAGACCACTGGTCCTCATGGTGCAAGCCGGAGGGCCGGGAAGGTAACCAGGCAAGGAACAAGTCAGAAGACCTGCCACAGATCAGGACGTTCACACGCTTTCGGGAGAAAGGCGGCGACGGGATACAACGATGCCGGCCGGCAGGCACCGGGAGCGCTTTCTCCCTTGTATTCGCGTACCGACTTCTCCCAGGGCGCGATTCTTCACCCTAAACGCAAACATCATGTCAGCTGCAAACGAGGTCCTCCTGCGGGAGAACAAGGACCGCTTTGTCATCCTGCCCATCAATTATCCCCGCATCTGGGAAATGTACAAAAAGCATGAGGCCAGCTTCTGGACCGCCGAAGAGCTCGATCTCCAGGGCGACCTGGCCGACTGGGCGGCCCTCCAGGACGGAGAGCGCCATTTCATCAGCCATGTGCTGGCTTTTTTCGCTGCCAGCGACGGCATCGTCAACGAGAACCTCGCCGTCAACTTCATGAGCGAGGTGCAGCTGCCTGAGGCCCGATGCTTCTATGGCTTCCAGATCATGATGGAGAATATCCACTCCGAGACCTATGCCCTGCTCATCGACACCTACATCCGGGACCCTGAGGAAAAGAACAGGCTTTTCCATGCCATAGAGACCATCCCGGCCGTGCGGCAAAAGGCCGAATGGGCCCTGCGCTGGATAGAAGCGGGCAGCTTTGCGGAACGCCTGGTCGCCTTTGCCGCGGTCGAAGGGATATTTTTCAGCGGCAGTTTCTGTTCCCTTTTCTGGCTGAAAAAAAGAGGGCTCATGCCCGGGCTGACCTTCAGCAACGAGCTCATCAGCCGGGACGAAGGCCTGCACTGCGAGTTCGCCTGCCTGCTCTACGCCATGCTGCAGGAACGTCTCAGCCAGGAGACGGTATACGCCATCATCGGCCATGCGGTGGAGATAGAAAAGCAGTTCGTCACCGACGCCCGGCCCGTGCACCGTCGCGGCGCCAAGAACAAGCAGGCCGCCG
>CBINPH010000090.1:0-9833 GCA_966252445.1 uncultured Chitinophagaceae bacterium
CACCGGGATAGCGATCAGGACGGCCTTTGCGAGTGGGGAGGCGAGGCGGTGCTGGAGTCCGTACGTGACGGGCTTGTCGACGTATGGGACCAGGTAGGATACCCGTCATCCTTCGAGGCGCTGGACCTCAACTGCATGCTCGTGATGGAGGCCAAGTCCCTGGAGAAGATGGCCACGGTGCTGCAGCTGCCTGACGACGCCGCGACATGGCGGGCCGACTATCAGAACCGCGCGGCGCTCATCAACAAGCTGTGCTGGGATACGGTCAACCATTTTTACTACCACGTGGACAAACAGACCCATACCTTCACCCACCGGAACGGGGATGACCTGACGCGGGATGAGATCATCGGCGTCCTGCCCCTCTGGGCCGGCATCGCCGACAGCGCCCGCGCCGCATGGCTGGTCCGTCACCTAACCGATACAGCCAGCTTCTGGCGCCGCTACGGCGTGCCCTCGCTGTCGGCCCGCGATCCGTATTACAACCCGCGTGGTTACTGGAACGGCCCCGTATGGATTCAGTGGAACTACCTGATCGAGCGCGGGTTGCTGGACTACGGCTATCACCGCGAGGCGGCGGAGCTGGTCCGCAAGGTGAAGGACAACATGATCGCCGTCCTGGGCCAGGACCACGAGCTGTGGGAGTTTTATGACCCGGACAGCACCTGGGGCGGATACCACCGGACCTATATCTGGGCCGGCATCGTCAACCGTATGATGAGCGACCTGTCCTCATCCGCATCCAAAAAGCAATGAACAGCCCATGAACAAGACGACACTGTTTTCCTTTCTGCTGGCGGCTTCGCTGCCCCTGGCAGGTCTCTCCCAGAACGCGCCGCTGAAAGACATGCGGCTCGAAGGGCTGAACGTCACCGCTTTCCTGGACAGCGCCGGGGATCTGCAGCGGCCCGCCAGGGCGTGGCCCCTGGTAAGCTTCGAGCTGGACGGGACCAGGCAGAGCACTGCTGAGCCCTCCGCATGGCAGGGCAGGCTGTCCCTCTCCTATGTCCCTGATTCGGGTTCCACGCCAGGCATCACAGGCATGCTCCGTTTCCGCAATGTCTCCCGCGACACCCTCACCCTCGCCAACGTGGTGCCGTTCGGCCGCGGACCCGGGCAGGTCTATATCACGGGTCAGGGCGACAACGGCCTGTCCCGGAGCCACCTGTTCCTGCCTGGACGTACCCCCGTCAACGTGATCCTGCCAGACAATGCCTGGGAGCTCGGCTTCTCGGCCACCCCCCTCCGGGACAGCCTGCAGGTTTGCGCCCTGGTACGGCGCAGTGGAGCGGGGTTCAGCCAGGGCTCCATGCGGCGCTTCGAGACCCTCTTGTACCCCGGAGGCACGGTCAGCTACCGCTTCTATGCCGACATCGCCGGTGGTCCGTGGCAGCAGGGGCTTCGCAAGATGTTCCAGGAGCGCTATCTCTATGATACCAAGCAGTTCGATGACAGCATGTTCCGGCGCGCCGATCTGCAATGGATACGCCACGCATATGTGATCCATCTGCTGATGGCCTGGGACGGGCAGTTTTACGACAACCAGGACGGACAATACCACCTGGCTGCTTTTCTGCGGCGGGGACGCCAGCTGTATGGGGGAGATGATGTGGTCGGCATCTGGCCTACCTGGCCCTCGCTGGGCATAGACCAGCGCAACCAGTTCGACCTGTTTCGCGACATGCCCGGCGGGCTCGCCCAGCTGCGCCGCCTGGCCGACACCTGCCATGCCCTGTCCAGCCACCTGTTCATCTGTTACAATCCATGGGATGAAAGCACCCGTGGCGAGGGCCATCTCTCCGGCCTGGCCGACATCATTCGCGGCACCAGGGCCGACGGGGTGGTGCTGGACACCCGGGGAGCGTCGAGCCGGGAGCTGCAGGCTGCCGCAGACAGCGTGCGCAGCGGGGTGGTTATGTATACCGAAGGTATGGCTGTTCCCAAGGACATGCAGGGCATCGTGGCCGGCCGCGTGCACAACGCGCTCTATTATCCGCCCATGCTTAACCTCAACAAGTTTATCAAGCCGGAGTTCGCCATTTTCCGGGTCACGGAAGTGGCCAAAGAACCGGTGCGCCGGGAGTTTTCGGTGGCCTTCTTCAACGGCTATGGCACCGAGATCAACATGTTCTCCCCGGGTATCCCCGACGGGCTGGAGGAAGAGTACCGGTACCTGGGCAGGACCTCCCGCATCCTGCGGGAGAACAGCCCCAATTTTACCGCCAAAGCCTATGTCCCCCTGTGGCCTACGCTGCGCGACAGCCTGTGGGTAAATGCCTGGCCCGCCGGCGAGAAGACGATCTATACGGTCTTCAGCCTTCTGCCGGGGGGCTACGAAGGCAACCTCTTCCGTGCGCCGCGGCGCAGCGGCCGGCACTGGGTCGATCTCTGGCATCACCGGGAGCTGAAGCCCGCCGCCGAGGGCAACGACCTGCTGATTCCGGTAAGCACCGAGGCTTTCAATGCCGCCTGGCTGGGCAGCAACAATGAAGGCGCCGTGGACTGTGTGGCCGAGCTTCCCGAGTTGCTCCATGTGGCGCTGCGCGGCGACCAGCTGGAGGTTACGGCGTCCAGAGGCAGTGAGATCAGGATATGGGCGGGACTTCCTGCCTATGACAAGAAGCCCCTTGTGCTGGCTGCCGGCCGGCATACTGTGGCGCTGAGCAGCGTCTTCGGACGCTTTGAGGGACGCTTTGTGATCCAGCTGATGGACAACGGTCTGCTCATCGATGAGCGCGTTCGGGAGATCCGCCCCGGCACGCCCCGGCTTATATCCCGCAGCGACCCGACGGCGTTGGCCCGCCGCCCACCCGAAGGCATGCGCGCCGTGCCCGCGGGGACCTTCCGCTTTCATACGACACATGGAGATGATTTTATTGCTTATCCCTCCTACAACGAAGACAGCGTATACCGGATGCCGGCCTTCTATATGGATCAGTATCCCGTCACCAACAGGCAGTTCAAGCGTTTTCTGGATGCCACGGGTTACCGGCCCCGCGATACGAGCCGTTTCCTCCTGCACTGGACGGGGGGCAGGATCCCGCAGGGACAGGAGGACTTCCCTGTCGTATATGTTTCCTATGAGGATGCACAGGCTTATGCACAATGGGCCCAGAAGCGCCTGCCGACGGAGCTGGAATGGCAGTATGCAGCCCAGGCGGGCAGTACTCGCGAATGGCCCTGGGATCAGCAGGTCCCGGTGCAATGGACGACTCAGGTGATCACCAATACCCTCACGGTGCGCAGGCCCGTGGGCATAGATTCTGCGGTAGCCAACCTGGGCAATGGCAAGCTCTATCCCGTAGGCAGCTATCCGAAAGGCGTAAACCCCCTGGGGCTGTATGACCTGGTGGGTTGCGTATGGCAGCTGACCAACGATGTATACCAGAGCGGGAGTTACCGGTATGTCATGATGAAAGGAGGCAGCTATTTCAATCCGTCTTCCAGCTGGTGGTATGTGCAGGGCGGTCCCCGGCCGCTCCCATACCGGCAATACCTGTTGCGCGTGTCCCCCGGGTTCGAGCGCAATGCCACCGTCGGTTTCCGTTGTGTAAAGGATGCCCGTCCCTGAGCCGGCCGGGTATGGGAATGCTGGGGGATTTTTTCAGGACTGCAACCGTTACCGGAAACGTTATTTTGCCTGCGCACATCCGCGCCCCTTGGAAGTTCTGGGCTCCGGGCGTAAGTTTGAAACAGAATTTCCACAGACGTTGCGGGAAGGCTTCGTAGCCCACAAGCCTGTCTCGATGACCCCGAAATCCGGCGTATGCGCATGCGCCGTTTTCATCAGGAAATGGACAGCGATGGACCGGCTTGCATGGTCTGCCGCTGCGCATGTTCAGGTTATATCCGTCTTACCCTTCACAGAATTGTTTTGGTATGAAAAAACACTACCCTACGCTCTTGTTGGTTCTTCTGGCCGGGATCCTGGCGTTTCCCGCCACGCTGTCGGCGCAGGACGGTACGGTCACCGGCAAGGTGAGCTCCGGAGGCGAGCCCGTGATCGGCGCCACGGTGAAGGTCAAGAACACCAGCACGGGCACCACGACCGATGTCCAGGGGATGTTCCGGGTTGCCGCGGCGGCCACGGACACGCTGGTGTTTTCCAGCATAGGTCTGACTACCCGGGAAGTCCCGGTGAACGGACGCCAGGACATCGACGTGACGATGGTTGCGGATCACAACCAGCTGAGTGAAGTCATGGTGGTCGGGTACAAAAGCGTCACCCGGCGGGACCTGTCCGGTGCCGTTTCTTCGGTCAACATGAAGGACCTGGAGAACATACCCTCCGCCTCCCTGCTGCCCCTGCTGGCCGGTAAGGCCCCAGGCGTGCAGGCCGTGGTCCGTACGGGTTTGCCCGGCGGCGCCTCCGGTGGCCTGGTCATCCGGGGCAATACCAACCTCTCTGACGCCAGCGATGTCACCGGCCTCAGCAACCCCCTGTATATCGTCGACGGGGTGCCCATGTCGCTCACCGACCTCGCGGGCTTCGATGTTACCCAGAACGACTTCTTCGCCACCCTGAACCCGAACGACCTCGAATCCATAGACATCCTCAAGGACGCTGCGGCCACGGCCATATACGGATCGCGGGGCGCCAACGGGGTGGTGATCATCAAGACCAAGCGGGGGCATGCCGGCCAGGCCCGTTTCACCTTCGGTGCGGTCACCGGTGTCAATTTCCAGCCGCCCAAGCTGAAAGTGTTCATCGGCGAGGCCGAGCGGCAGGAGAAGCTCAGGCTCTACCATGAGAGCCTCACGCAGCTGTTCGGGGAGCAGGCCTGGGTGGACGTGCGCAACGGCCTGGAAGTCATGGGATACATGTTGCCCCCGGTGCTGACCGACAAGAACAATCCCGCCTTCAACAATGCCTACGACTATCAGAAACTGTTTTACAAAACGGGGCTCACCCAGCAGTATAACCTCAGCATGGACGGGGGTACCGAGAAAAGCTCCTACCGCGTGGGCCTGGGCTACTACAAGGAAAAAGGCGTGCTGGTGGGCTTTGATTTTTCCCGGGTGACCCTGAATGCGAGCCTGACCAATGATCTGAACGCGCACATTCACAACGACCTCTCTCTGCGTTTCAGCTACCTGGACCGCAAGGGCGGCCAGACAGACAACCTGCGTTCCTTCCCGACCAGTCCCACGTCCCTGCCTTCGTCTTTATATTACAAGACGCCCGAAGAGCTGGCGCTGTTGTCGGGTAAGCTGGGCGACACCTACCAGAGCAACAAGTCCTACAACGCATCCATCAGCGAAGGGCTGCGCATCACCCTGATGCCCGGGCTCACCTGGGACAACCAGGGCGCCATCTCCGGTGACTTCGGGCGCCGCGATTATTTCGTGCCTTCCACCGCCTCGGACAACCTGCTGAGCTACAGCCAGGCCTCCTCCAACGGAAGCTTCACCGTCAATGCCCACAGCATCCTGAGCTATTACAAGAAGATCGGTGATCACGAGATCACCGCCCTCGCCGGCACGGAGGTGAACATGGACCAGCAATACCTGGTGGACCTGTGGGGAGAAGGGGGATCCAGCGATTACATCCGCGTCGTGCAGGGCTTCAAGAAGGAGAACACCGACGGTTACAGCGACATCGTCAAGACAAATATGCTTTCCTATTTTGGCGATGTCGCCTATGGGTATAAAGACCGCTACAAAATAGAAGGGGTGCTCCGGCGGGATGCCTCCTCCCGTTTCGGGGAAAACAACAAATGGGCCACCTTCCCCTCCGTCAAGGCATACTGGATCTTTTCCGACGAGCCCTGGATGGCCCCCGTGAAAAAGGTGCTTTCCTTTGCCAAGCTGCGGGTGTCCTACGGCAGCTCGGGCAGCATCGACGGCGACCCCCTGCTGCAGTATAACTCCTTTATTGCGCCGGCCAATATCGGGGCGGGCATCAACGACATTTTCGAGAACAAGCTGGATGTCACCTCGTACGGCGGGGAGGGCGCCCTGGTGTCGGATTTCAACAAGATCGCCAACCGCTCCCTGTCCTGGAGCAAATCCACCGAGATCAATTACGGCATTGACCTGCAGTTCTTCGACCACCGCATCTATGTCACAGGAGACATCTACTCCCGCTACATCAAAGGTTCTGTCTTTACCTCGACGCTGGCGCCGTACATGGGATACAACTCGATCCGGTCCAACCTCGTAGACCTCATCAGCAATGGCTATGAGCTCAGCATCACCGGCTACCTGTTCCCCCGGGACAACCAGCTGCAGTGGGACTGGACGCTCAACCTGGGCCGCAACACCACCGTGGTGGCCAAGCTGGGCAACGGCGGCAGGGACTATATCTCCGGCAACTACGCCTTTGTTGAAGGGAGACCGGCGTTCCAGTACTATACCTACGAATACCTGGGCCCCCTGCAAAGCGTGGACGACCTGCCGGTGAACCCCATGACGGGGCAGCCGCTGGCCTACCTGTGGGCGGATGCGGGCCTGGCGCTGAACCAGCAGGGCAAGATCTTCCCCGGCATGCCGCTGTTCACGGACGTGAACGGCGATTACCTGGTGGACGCCGGTGACTATGGCTATGACAAGAAGATCATCGAAGGAAAGTCGCCCGAGCCGAAGGTCATGGGCGGGCTGAGCACCAACATCAAGTACAAATCCCTGAGCCTGCGCATCCAGAGCTCCTTCGCTTTCGGCTTCTACGTCTTCAATACTTCCCTGCAGCAGATGCTCGCCCAGTATGACGACAATGTGCTGTTCTTCACCAATGCCCTGTACGACCTCTCCGACGACGTGCATTTCTGGCAGAAGCCGGGCGACAAGGCGTATTATCCCATGCGCTATATCACCTACAGCGACGGGGGAAGCGCCCGCTCCTTCCGGGAATCTTCCATGTACATCGAGCGGGGCGACTACTGGAGCATTGACAACGTCACCTTGTCCTACAACCTGCCGGGCACGCTCTCCAAGCGGCTGGGGGTCAAGGGCATCAACGTCTATTCGACGCTCAGCAACGCGCTCATGTGGAAGCGGTCGCTGACCCCGGATCCCCGCGTGGTGACCAAGAGTGGCTATTACAATGGCCAGGGATACCCCATTTCCCGGAGCATGGTCTTCGGCCTCAACCTCAACTTCTAATAACATGACCGCCATGAAGAAGAACGCCGCCGCGATATTGCTGCTGCTGACCGCCCTGGTAGCCTGCAAGAAAGACTTTCTGTCCCCCGAACAGGTAGACCTGGTATACAATGACGTATACTGGTCCAGCGAGCCGGACGCCGAAAAGGCTGTGCTCGGCATTTACAGCCTGTACCGGGGCCTGATGGTCCGCGGCCAGATGTATGAAAGGGGCGACGTGACCACCGGGTATTTTCACCGGGGTTGGAACGGCGGCTCCGACGAGCACCTGTACCTGCCCGGCAACTTCGCCGACGTCAACGGCACCCAGAAATCCTGGGGTGCCATGGAAGGCTTCGCCGACTGGCATGGCTTCTACAAGGTGATCGCCCAGGCCAACCTGGTCCTGGCCCATATGTCCGGCATGCCCGATAAGGTCTTCGCCGCGGGCCACAAGAATGCCCTGCTGGGCGAGGCATATTTTTTACGGGCCCTCACCTACTACAACATCGCCTGCATATGGGGGAATGCGCCGCTCATCGATGAGTCCATCGAGAGTTCCACCCAGGTCATCAACGAAGACAAGACCATCGTCGAAAGGGCGCGGGCCACCGACCATGAAATCATGGATTCGGTGCTCGCCGACGTCTCCAGGGCGGTGGCCCTGCTGCCCTTCGGCACGCCCGGCAGCGCCACCTGGGGCATCCGCGCCAACAAAGGCAGCGCCCTGGCCCTGTCCGGCTATGCCAACCTCTGGATGGCTTTCCTGCAAAATCGGGACGGCGGAGCGGCCGATACATACGTCGCCGATGCCGTCAGGGACCTGGAGAGCCTGGTCCGGGATGGCGGCTACCAGCTGGCTCCTTACAGCTCCCCGGGCGCCGTCAAGGATATCTTCAAAGGACAGTCTTCGGAAGCCGTCTTTGAGCTCGATATCTCCTCGGCCAACGACGAGACCTACCGTGTCGACAACGGCGGCATAGAGTTCCTGACCTGCAAGCTCCAGCCCCTGGACGGGGACGTCACGAAGGACAGGGCCAGCAGCATCAACTTCGTCCCTTTCAGCAACAAGCAGTACCTGTATCCCGAATACCCTCAGGACCGCCGTGCCGACCTTTTCTTTGACGCCTGGGATTCGGACTACAACGAGCCTTTCTCGGACGTCAGCCAGGTCGCCACCGACCGGAACAAGGTCACCTGGATGACCAAGTTCGCCTCTTTCGTGGTAGACCCGCAGCGTCAATGGAACGAATACATTGCCTATTTCGCGGAAGCCAACATCCCCATTTTCCGGTATACCGGCGTCAGGCTGCTGCTGGCAGAGGCATATGTCAAGAGCGGCCAGGCAGCCAAGGCGCTGCCCGTCATCGATGAGATACGGCAGCGTGCGGGACTGGGCGCGTACCAGGGCAACGACCCCCTCGCCGAGATCATCCAGCAGCGTACGGCGGAGCTCATCGGGGAAGGGAAGCTTTTTTTCGATTATGTACGCAACGACTATTTCCCCAATCCTTCGGTCATGACGGCCGAACGCTACGATCAGCAGGGTTACTACTGGCCGGTCAGCAGCAATGTGCTGACCACCAACAAACTCGTCCAGCAGACCCCTTACTGGAACGGCAAGACAACCTGGTAACATCCACAACCCAAGGTCATGAAACAACGACACCTATTTCCCGGCCTGCTTCTCCTGGCACTGGTCTCGTGCAGCAAGGACGACTATGTCATCGGCGGCAAGGCCAACGAGACCAACAAGGTCAACCAGACCACCGTCGAGTTCCTGGAGTCTTTCGAGGTCACCCAGCAGACGGCGGCGCTGATCAAGCGGGCGGGGCTGGAGACCGAGGTTAACGGAGACGTCACCCTCATCGCGCCCAGCAACTATGCCATCACCCGGTATCTGCGCAGGAAAAACAACCGCCTGCTGCGGCTGGACCCCCAAAGCCCCCTCATGACCATCGATGACATACCCGTGGAGGAACTGCAGCAGCTGAAAATGTATATCGTCGACAAACAATACTGGAGCGAGAATATTCCCGAAGAGGGGATCACCCTGCCCACCCACCTGGCGGGCGATACGCTGCGCCTGTACAAGGCCGAGTCCAATATCGAGCCCGGCGCTGCCTGGGACGGCAGCGGCGTGCCGGGCTGGGGATACCAGTATTCCAACTTCATGCAGACCAGACCCATGAAGGTATATGTACACTTCAAACGCGGGGACAACTGGGAGATGGACCCCAATCAACGGGTGTCCATGGGATACGATAACCCGGAATGTGACCAGGTGTACGAGATGTATATTTCCGACGTGATCACGACCACCGGCGTGGTGCATGTCATCTACAGCGGCGACTACAACTACAGCGATCACTATTATTACCATACCCTGTTCTTTTTCGGCACCCGGGCCGATGACCTCCTGTAGATGAAGGAGCGGCCGACCGGAACCCCTTACGACCATGCAAATACACAGGAATATGAAACGAACGATCTGGTATGCCGCCGCCCTGGCGGCCCTGGCTTCCTGCTATAAGATACCCGAGGAAAAGGGTTTCCTGAGCCCCGACCTCTATCTCAAGGGCGCCGACACGCTCCTCCTGCCCCTGGGCGGTAAGGGGGCTACCGATGTCGCCTGGCTGGACGGGTCCACCGTTCCCTGCACCTTTTCCATAGCGAACATCCGCGACCAGGCGGGCAACCGTTCCGAACAGTTTTTCGAGAAATACCCCTATGCCACCTGGGTCAAGCCGTAT
>CBINPH010000091.1:0-9806 GCA_966252445.1 uncultured Chitinophagaceae bacterium
GACGACCGTTGTTCACCAAAAATTTCCTTATATGCCAGATAACCAAAAAACGGGGTACGCGGAGATCAACGGCATCTCCATGTATTATGAGATACATGGCCACGGCCAACCTATTGTACTGGTCCACGGAGGAGGCTCGACCCTCCAAAGCTCCTTCGGCCAGATCATCCCGCTGTTGGCGCAAGACCGGCAGGTTATCGCCATGGATCTGCAGGCGCATGGGCGTACCGGCGATCGCGCAGGAGCATTGACTTTTGAACAGGATGCCGACGACATTGCCGCATTGCTGCATACCCTAAAAATCCGCCAGGCTGACTTCCTGGGGTTCAGCAATGGCGGACAGACCCTTATTGAAGTAGCCCTCCGGCATCCCGAGCTGGTACATAAACTGATCATCGCCTCCGCTTTCTATACCCGGGAAGCCGCGGACCCGGGATTCTGGGAAGGCTTCGAGCATGCCACGATCGACGTGATGCCGGGGGCGCTAAAAAAGGCCTTTCTCGATGTCAACAATGATCCGTCCGCCCTGCAGAACATGTTTAACAAGGACGTGCAGCGCATGAAAGCCTTCAGGGGTTGGACGGACACGCAAATCCGTTCCATTCAGGCGCCCACCCTGATTATTAATGGAAACAGCGATGTAGGCAGCGTCGAGCACGCCGTGAAGATGTACAGGACCTTCCCCCGGGGACAACTGGTCGTCTTACCCGCCAAGCACGGCTCCTATATCGGCGCCGTGGAATACCTGGGCGACAAAGGCTGGACGCAACAATACATCGTAGACATCATTCGTGATTTCCTGGACGAGGCATAGGCCTTCCACAGGCAGCGCCAGTCCGCACCTGCATCGCCTCCGCTCGGTCAGGACGGCTGGAGTGGCCTGGCGGCCAGGTACCGCAGGGAGACCAGGATGCCGGCGATCAGCAAGGCAAAAACCAGGTAGCCGACAGCCAGCATGTCTTGGCCGTCAATGGTGATTATACTCAGGATCCCGGCGCTGGCGACTGATGTAAACATGTACGATCCCCCGCTGACAATCCCGCTTGCCGTTCCTGCATTCCTGGGGAACCTCGTCAGGCAATAGGTGAAAAATTGGTTGTAAACGAGGCCACCAACCATATGGATGAACAGCATGCATATGAGCAGCAGAATAAGACTGGAGAACAGGGAGGCCGTCACGAGCATCAGGATGATCAACCCGCCCTGCACCAGGTTACCAATAACGAGGCGTTTAAACAATGCGCCGCCATTCCACATTTTTCCCAAAAAA
This sequence comes from uncultured Chitinophagaceae bacterium, assembly GCA_966252445.1. Classification (GTDB taxonomy): domain Bacteria; phylum Bacteroidota; class Bacteroidia; order Chitinophagales; family Chitinophagaceae; genus CBINPH01. Next base: position 1,271 of record CBINPH010000091.1, read on the forward strand.
CCGCCGATAAACATGGCCACCCCCGATAAAAGGGCGCAATAACCAGTAACCACCGGGGAAAGATGGTATTGGTGCTCGACGATGAAGGGGATCGACATGTTGAACAGCATGATCATCGTGTACAAGGCGCCAAGGACCATGACACCGGCACTAAAATCGTAGGTCCCGATGAGCTTCTGATAGGTTCTGAACACCGGCTGCAGCCGGAAGGGCTGCGGCTCCTTCAGGGATTCCCCGCTGAACAGCCATTCCAGCACGAACATGATCAGGGCATAACCGCCCAGCAGGTAAAAGCTGGACGTCCATCCAAGATGCTTCTGGAGATACCCACCCAGGAATGGCGCGATGATGGGCGCCACGGACCAGACAATGGTCAGCATACTGGTATAGTGCTTTTGCTTTTGCCCTGTATATATGTCCACAAAAAAAGCGCGCTTGCCCACGACGATAAATGCCGTACACAAGCCCTGTATGGCGCGCATCAGGTACACAACCTGGATATGGGAAGTATATATGATCACAAAGTTGCTGATGGCAAAAATGAGCAAGGCGAGCAGGTTGAGCCTGTACCTCCCGAAACTGTCCAGCACGCTGCCGGCAAAGAACTGGGCTATCCCATAGCTCACCAGGAAAAAAACCAATGTCTGCTGAATGTGGGCGGAAGAAGTGTGGAACACCTGGGCCATCTCGGGGAAAGAGGGCAGGTATACGTCTGTCGCCAAACCCGAGAAGGGAATAAGCACAAAGGCCAACAGGGTACTGATGCGCCGGTTTTGGTCATCGATCCGTCTCATGATTCACCCACCCTTTTTTAGGGCGCAAAGTTATTCCACCTTGAGGATGTAGAACATAAACAAATCAAACGAATGTTTACACAAATCAAATAACCGTTTTGATCGGTCCCAGGTCATGCAATCGTTTGTCTTTCAGGTCTTCCGGGGCTGTCGCGCCCCCGCCAAGGCGCTGTATAACGGACTCGGAGCGCAAATTCCGTTTGCAAATCCCAAAAATTTGAAAGATTTTTGGACGACCCTGTTTTGCTTTCCTGGAAAACCCTCCGGCTGCCGTCAGCATGAGCCGACCTTATGCGGAATTAGACCGTTCTTGCAACAATCAATCGGTGTGTCATGGACAAGGTGCAACGCTACGACCCCTCCGACGAAGACCTGGTGGCCCTGCTGCGACAGGGCGACACCGATGCTTTTGAAGCGCTGTATGACAGGTACTGGCACAAGCTCTATGCGGCCGCGTACAAGAGGATCCACTTGTCAGATGCCGCCGAAGGCATGGTCCAGGACTTTTTCACCACCCTCTGGTGCAACCGCAGAAAACTGCATATCAGCCATTCCTTTGCGGCCTATGCCCACGCCGCCATCCGCCACCTGGTTTTCCATCACCTGGAGAAAGAAATCGTTCGCCGAACATACCGATCCCGGCATGCCGGGGAGGCTCCAGCCCGCAACAGCACGGAAGAAACGGTGCTGGAACGGGATCTCCAGGCACGGCTGGAAAAGGCCGTCACCCTACTGCCGGGACAGTGCAGATCGGTATTTGAACTTAGTCGCCAGGCCCACAAGACCAACAAGGAAATTGCCCGCGAATTGGAGATTTCCGAAAAAACAGTGGAAAATCACCTGAACAGGGCACTGAGGATCCTTCGCATGAGTCTGCGGGCCGTCCTGCTGTGGCTGCTCATCGGGGCCTGACCGGCTGTTCCTCTCCATAAATTTTCCCGATTTTTTACTCCCGGCTTGGGGGGTAGGGCGTGTTCGCCGTACTCTATTATAGTAATTCACCCATACCGTTTCCCGATCACCAGACAAGCAGGCTCCATGCACAGCGAACGAATATCCATACTGGCCCGGAAATATCTCCATGGCCAATGCAGCCCGGAAGAAGAACGGGCTCTGTTCGAATGGTACGACGCCTGCGCGGAGCATGAAGACCCGGTCGCCCTGCTTTCCGCCCCTGAGCGCAACGCCCTGAAAGCCCGAATGCTGGCCAATACCCGGCGCCGTATCGCCGCAGCAAAAAAACGTCGGCGGACGTTGCTGTACGGGCTCACCGGAGCGGCCGCCGCCGTCGTGCTGGCCCTCCTCATATGGCGTCACCCGCAGCCAGGAGCTCCCGCTTTACCCCCCCAAGCGCCCGGAGAGGTCGTGGTGGCCAACGGCACGAAAGGCATACACAAACAGCTGTTGCCGGACAGCAGCATTGTCTGGCTCAGTCCCCTGAGCCAACTGGAGTACAGCCAGGAGTTCCCGGGGCGGTACCGGAGGGTACGGTTGACCGGAGAAGCCTTCTTCCAGGTGGCCGCAGACCCCGAGCGCCCGTTTGTGATACAGAGCAACGGCATCGAAACCAGGGTACTGGGCACCAGCTTCCGGATCAAGTCCTTCAACGACAAGCCTACGGAAGTATCGGTAGCCACCGGAAAAGTGGCGGTGAAGATCCTGGGCAACGACCGTTCGGAAATGGTGCTGATGGCCGATCAGCGCATCACCTATCACGAAGGCGACAAGGTGCTTCGCCGGAATACCGGCGACAACACCGGTCCGTCGATGTCCATGTGGCAAAAGGCCAGTCTTTCATTCGACAACGTACCGGTGAGCCAGGTGGTCAAAGTGCTCAACAAGCAGTTTGAGGTGCATATCGCGCTCAAAGACCGGTCGATCAACCAGTATTTGCTGAAGGCCGATTTTTCCCAGCAAAATCTCCCCGACATCCTGGAGATGATGGAGGCTTCCCTCAACATCACCTATGAAATGCGGGGCGACAGCATCATTTTCAGCAAGGCAACAATCAGATAAACGATCCTTATCATCCAAAAACCTCATGCGATGGTCACCTAGCCCTTAAAAAAGAAAGCCTGAAAACGGTGCGACGCTTTCAGGCTGCTTGGTACATTCCCCCCTAAGGCCGCGCCTGCGAAGGCGCCGGGGGGCTGTTTGTCTCCTTTTCTTCACAAAAAGAAACATCCTAAGGTATGACATTTTTTTCACAAACCCGCGTCAACTGGCGTATTCTCATGCGACTCACCTTTTGCCAGATGTTCTTCGCGTTTGCCTGCTCGGGGGCTGCCATGGCGGTGCCCGCAGGGGCGCAGACGGTCCTGGACAGCCGGGTGGACCTCACCGCCACGAACATCCGGCTGGAAGATGCCCTGATCACCCTGGAAAGAGCGGTGAACACCAAATTCATCTACAGCAGCACCTTGATCGACGCCAGCCAGAAGGTCACCGTCGACGCCCGGGGCCGCAGCCTGCGTCTGGTGCTGGATGACCTGCTCGTCCCCAAGAACATCACCTACAAGCTGATCAACAACTGTATTGTCCTCAGCCGGGAGGCGCCGCAAAGCCCCGTTCTCCTGCCCCTCCGTATAACGCCCGGCCGGCCTGCAGCTCCCGCCCTTTTCCGGGTCAGCGGTAAGGTGACCGACGAAACCGGCACCCCACTGACCGGCGTGACGGTACAGGTCAAAGGCAGCCATACCGGTACAGTGACTGACGCGGAGGGCCAGTATTCCATGGAGGCCCCCGGCGAGCGCGACACCCTCGTTTTCACCTACCTGGGTTTCACCCCGCGTGAGGTGCCCATAGCGGGGAAGGCCGTGGTTGACGTCCGGCTGTTGGCGGCAGCGCAGGCGCTGAGCGATGTGGTCGTGGTCGGTTACGGCACCCAGAAGCGCAAGGACCTCACCGGCTCCGTCAGTTCCCTCAACGCCCGGACCATAGAACGCGCCAACCCCGTCAGTCCGTTCCAAGCCATCCAGGGACAGGCCGCAGGCGTCAACATCGTCAAGACCAGCAGCCTGCCCGGTGCGGACTTTGACATCGACATCCGCGGGCTGGGCTCTATCAATTATGACAACGCGCCGCTGGTGGTCATCGACGGCAATATGGAAGGCGACCTCAATACCCTCAACCCCAGCGATATAGCCTCGATAGACATTCTGAAGGACGCTTCGGCCACAGCCATCTACGGTTCCCGTGGCGCGAACGGGGTGGTCATCGTGACGACCAAGCAAGGGGCGGAGGGAACGGTGAAAGTGACCTACAACGCCTATGTCGGTGTACGGCAGATGGCGCATCTGCCCCGCATGCAGAACGCCCGCGAATGGGTCGAGGCCAACCCCACGGCCAAGCTGACATCAACGGAACAAGCCATGATCGACGCCGGACGCTCTACCGATTGGGTGAGCCTCATCACCCGGCCTGGACTGCAGACCAGTCATGTGATTGCTGCGTCCGGCGGAAGCCAGCGTATGAACTACTATTTTTCGGGAGGCTACCTGAACCAGGACGGGCTGACCAACGGTATCAATTACAAGCGCTACACGCTCAACGGCAACATCAGCAGCCGGATCAACAAGGTGATCCGCGTCGGGTTCATCACCAACTACGCTTACGGGATACAGAACACCGGATCCCTGGAGACCATCCGCTCCGCCTTTCGGGCCCGTCCCACGGGAACACCGTATTACGCCGATCTCCTGAACCCGTCGGAAAGCAGCGACATTGATTTCCACGGCATGGCCGTGTGGATGGGCATCAACGATCATCAGGTCCTGAACCCCATGGTCGAAGGCTACCCGGGCAACGACATCACGGAAAACAAACTGTCCCGCTTTTCGGCCAATGCCTACGTGGAACTGACACCGCTGAAAGGATTGACCTTCAGGTCCTCGCTGTCCACCCAGGTCAACCAGACCGGGGAGGGCGACTACCGGGGCACCTTTACCAAATCCAACAAAGCTACGGCCAAGCCGACGGCATCACACAGCACCAAAGGCCGCACCTCGTATACCCTGGATAACCTGCTGACGTACAAACTGGATGCCGGTCAACACCATATCACGCTGACGGCCCTCCAAAGCGCCTTCAAGCGCCGCGATGAAACCTACGACATCTCGGTCAAGGACCTGCCCTACAAATCGCAATGGTATGCTTTGGGCACCGCGGGTACAGTGGTCAGCATAGCCAGTGACCTGAAGCAGCGGGCCCTGCTCTCCTTCATGGGCCGCATGAACTACGCTTTCGGCAACAAATACCTGCTGACGGTGACGGGCCGCTGGGACGGGGCGTCGCAGCTGGCCGATGGCCATCACTGGGGATTCTTCCCCTCCGCGGCGGTGGCCTGGCGCCTGGGCAACGAACCTTTCATTCAGGATCTGGGCTTGTTCTCCGACCTGAAGCTGCGGGTGTCCTATGGCCTGGTCGGCAACAACGTCGTTCCGCCTTACGGCACCCAGGCTACCCTGGAAAACACGGCCTATGATTTCGGCGGCAACAGTGCCTACGGCTTTGCTCCGGCAGCCATCGCCAACAAGGAACTCGGCTGGGAAAAAAGCCGGGAGGCCGACCTGGGCCTGAATATGGGTTTTCTCAAAGGCAGGATCATGGTGGACATCGATGTATACCACCGCAACACGCTTGACCTGATCATGAAACAGCAACTGCCCACATCCACAGGGTTCGGAGAAGTGACCACCAACGTCGGCAAGGTGCTCAATAAGGGTCTGGAAGTAACCCTCAATACCGTGAATGTCCAGGCAGGGGATTTCACCTGGAAGACGTCCATCAATTTCTCTACCAACCACAATGAGATCCAGGAACTCTATGGAGGATCGATCACGGAAGACGTGGGCAACGGCCTGTTCGTGGGTCAGTCGCTGAAGTCCCATTACGATTATGTGCTGGCGGGCGTCTGGCAGGTAGCAGATTCCGCTGCAGCCAAAGGCTACAAGCAGAAGCCCGGACAGGTGAAGGTGGTAGACCTAAACCAGGATGGCAGCATCTCTCCCGACAGTGATCGCATGGTCATCGGCTCGGATCTCCCCCGCTGGCTGGCCGGCATCGTCAATACTTTTACCTATCGAAACTGGGATCTCTCCTTCATGATCTACACCCGTCAGGGCGTTATGTATAAAAATGCCATGCTGGCCGGCACCATGGGCGAGGTCGGGAAGGGCCGTTACAATGCCCTGGCGCTGAACTATTGGACCCCGGAAAACCCCACGAACGACTATTACGGGCTCAACAATCCGGGGCCATACAAGAATGCCATTTTTTATCAGGATGCATCGTACTGGAGAATATCAGACATCACCCTCGGCTATCATCTGCCGGACGCCTGGCTGCAAAAGCTCAAGATCGGAAGTTTCCGGGTATATGGCCAGTTGAGCAACCCCTTCGTATTCACCGACTACATCAGCTTTGACCCTGAGTACAACGCTTCCACCTACAAGGACGATGTGCCTTCGGTGACATACACCTTCGGCGTCAACGTATCGTTTTAACCGCCCTTGCCACCCAAAAAAAAAGACCATGAAGCTATTCAATAAATGCCTGGTGCTCTGTTCAGCCTGCTGGTTGATGGCCGCCACTTCATGCAAGGATTACCTGAAAGAAGTATCTGTATCCAATACCACCTCCGATTCATATTTTCCCACTGCCGAAGGGTACGAGGACCTGGTGCGGGCCTGTTACCCCCTGCTGCGCGGCATCACGCAACAGCGCGACCTGGTCCTGCAGGGAACCGACGTTTTTACGCACCTGTACTGGAGCGGAGGGGGCGACGTGCAGAACGCGTTGAACGGATACGACGCTACGATGAACTCTTCGCTGGCCCAACTGCAGCTTTTATGGGATGCGCTCTACAAGGAAATTGGCCGTTGCAATACGGCCATAGACCGTGCCGCCCAGGTCGAAGACATGGATCCTGCACTGCTGGAGGTACGGCAGGCGGAAGCGAAGTTCCTCCGCGCTTACTGCTATTTCCACCTGGTGCAGCAATGGGGTGACGTCCCCCTCCGCCTGACGGAGACGGTGTCCGCTTCCAAAGAATCGGTGCGGGCACCTTCCGCGGATATCTATACCCAGATCCTTAAAGATCTGCAGGAGGCCGAAGCCAGCCTGCCGGAAACGGCAAGTGATTACGGCCGCGCCACCAAGGGGGCTGCCCGCTTCCTGCTGGCCCGGGTGTACCTTACCAGGGGCTGGAACTTCCAGAATGCCCTGGGAGGGACCGCCCAGGATTTTCAAAAGGCGCTGGAGTATGCCGACCAGGTGATCGAAGCCTATCCCCTGGCTGCCAGGTACAGCGATCTCTTCCCCCACCACAATGAAAATCCGCTGCTCCAGGGCAACCCCAGCCAGTACGATGAAAATCCGGAAATTGTCTTTGCGGTGCAATACAGCGACAACATCATGACGAACACGAATCCGCTGGGCAACGCTGAACCGGGCAATGATGCGCATTCCATCTTCGGAGGCCAGGTAGAGAGCATCCCCGGCAATTTGGGGCGTACCAACGATTACAACCGCAACCAGGAAAAACAGATCGTGACACCCGCCATGTACCGCCTCTTCGACCCGGAACTGGATACGCGCTATCACTGGGATTTTGTGGATGCCCAATACGCCCTGAAGCCGGTGCCGGACTTTCATCCGGTCAGTGGGAACCCCACCGTGACCATGGATATCCAGATGGGGGATACCGTGCTTTTGTTCCGGCCCTGGAACCATCCGGCTACGGACGCCGAAAAGGGAATCGACGTCGGCGGCACCCGTCCCTATGCGGTGTACAACGTGACGGATTTCTGCCTGGGGGGAAAAGCGACCCCCTTCAACAGTCCCTACATCCATCCCCTGATGTGGAAGTTCTGGCAACCGGGGATCGACTATGGTGATGCCTACGGTACCCTCGATCAGCCGCTCTTCCGTTCTGCGGAGGCCTACCTCATTGCTGCGGAAGCCATTCTCAAAGGGGCTACGGGCGGGAAGCTGGGCGGCGCCGACGTATACTATAACCGGGTGCTCGACCGGGCCCTGGGCGATCATGCCGGGGCCACGCCCTATTGCGCCCAAGAGCCGGGAGAACTGACGTCCCTGGACTCCACAGGATACAGGGCCACCCCCGGCAACCTCAGCATCGACATGGTGCTGGACGAAAGAGCCAGGGAACTCATGGGAGAGAATGTGCGCTGGTATGATCTTAAGCGGACAGGAAAACTGATCGAAAGAGCGTCCCGGATGAATCCCTGGACGAGGCTGATCAGCGATATCCAGACCTACCATCTGCTGCGTCCCATTCCCCAGGGAGAAATCGACCTGTCCTCCACTTCGATCGACCAGAACGATGGATATTGACCCTCGTCCCTTTGGCCGGCGGCATAGCGACCGGAGAAAGTTTATCCGCACCTCGGCAGGCCTCCTGGGCCTGGCGCTGGCACCGGGTGTGTTCAGGATCAACCTTCAGCCGCACACGCCATATGCTTATCCGTTCCGGCCATACCGGCCCGGAAAGACGCTGGCCCCGGTGCTTTGCATCACGCCGGATGACGGGTTCTACCTCCATACATTCTACCACAAATGCCCCTGGAGTCCCGGAAAGCGGTTTTTTGCCGTCACCCGCCTTCCTTACCAACAGCGAAAACCGCGCTGGGGTGATACGGCGGATGTCTGTATCATTGATTTGGAGGAAAGGACCATACGCCGGGTATACCAAACCCGCGCCTGGGGCTTCCAGCTGGGCG
>CBINPH010000092.1:0-9744 GCA_966252445.1 uncultured Chitinophagaceae bacterium
AGATCGATGGAACGCTTGTTTTCAATCAGGTGACGGCAGGCATGGTTGATCCGGATCTCGGTGAGGAAATCGTAGTAGGTCTTTTTGGTCATGAGTTTGAAGTAACGGCAGAACGAAGTCACCGTCAGGTTGCTCATGGCCGCCACCTCCTCCAGGGTGATGGGCGCCTGGAAATTGGACAGCGTGTAGTTGCAGACCTTGTTGAGCCGCTCGGTTTCCAGATCATCGGATTTGTAAAAGGTGTAGGAGGATGTCAGGGGCTGGCTGTCCCGGGTCTCTGCAAGGATCTTGAGGATCCGCATCAGCATGATGAGCCTGTCAAAGCCGCTGGCACGCGTGGCCGCCGTCATCAGGGCAGCCACCTTCCGCCGGGCCTCATTGAGGATGATCATGCCGCCCCTGGCCTTGTCAAAGAGCCGGGGCAGGAGATGGGCCTCCGGCAGGCGCAGGAAGTCCTGCCCCAGGCAGGTGGGCAGGAAATGGACGACAATAGCCTCCACCTCGCGGCCGGAGCCCTCATGGAAATACTCCTCCTTGCAATGCCAGGTGTGGGGGAGGTTTTCTCCGAGCAGGATCAGCTCACCGGCAGAAAAGTTGCCGATGTTGTCGCCGATGATGCGGACGCCTTCTCCGCGGATGGTGAAATGGAGTTCGAGCTCTGGATGGTAATGCCAGAGCCGCCCGAAGTTGGGAAGTACATCATGCCTGATGCTGAAGGACGATTCGAGCTGAGAAGGCACTCGGTGGAAATGTGCTTTCATGGAAGCCGGTTTTCAGGATAATCTCAATAGGAATAACTGGTCAGGAGAATAGGCGTTCCCGTTATAGACTGGGTACATACCTCTCCTTCATGGACCGGTAGCTTAAATAGGGAAGCGACTGGTCCGGCGCATGGGGACGTGAATGGGGCATAGCGGGGAAGCGCCGTAGGCGCATACCGTTTTAGTGGCCCGTAAGCTTTGTGGGGACGGCCTCAGGGGAACCCACAGGGAAAGCCGCATGTGCTGTGGCGGATGAATGGTAAGGTCATATGCTGTCGGATGTTTAATTGCGCATGATATACACAGCAAAGCTGCCCCACCGGTATGTCTGCCCGGGTGCCGGACCCGGCGTGGGCTGATCCGGGTCGCCATCATTACCTGTATGGTAGCTGAAAAATAAGAAGAAAGAATTACATATCCAATCTTTGCGGGACGAATCGCCGAAAAGGAAAAGATGCGCACATCTGAGGGCAAGATCGTACAATGGCGCTGGCCCCGGTGGAAACAAAGCGGCTGCCCAGCCGCCGCCCTGCAGACAAGTCCACCCGGATATATAACGGTATAGAATATACGTGTTTATGGCTGTACGCTCTGCATCGCCGGCCATGGCCTGGCCTGCAGGCGGCCAACCTGGATAAGATGATATAGGAATCGGATAAAGTAGGGAAAAAACCCCGGCCTGCTGTGCCTTAGGTTTGTATCCGGTGCCGCCTGATGCGCCATGCGCTCGCGGGGTACCCGCACCAAGCCCCTATTTTCAGATTGTTCAACCATTAAATCGTTCCCATGAAGAAAAGTGTATGCATCCCCACGCTTTTTACCGGGAAGCGCCGTCAGCGGCTCCTCCGGCTGATGAGCCGGGCGGGCGGGCTGATGCTCGTGGCCTGTCTCTGGGCGCCGCCGTTGCTGAGCGCCAGGGGACTCCTTCCCCCTGCCTCCGCCAGCCCGCTGGATAAAACGGTATCCGGTACCGTGACTGATGAGAAAGGCAGCCCCCTGGCCGGGGTGACTGTCGTCGTCAAGAACAGCACGGTGGGCACCGTCACGGATGCCACCGGCCACTACAGCCTCGCGGTGCCCGATGATGCGGTCCTGGTGGTCTCTTTCATCGGTTTCGAGACCAAAGAAGTACCGGTGGCCGGGGGCACCACCGTCAATGTGGTGCTGACCCTTTCCCAGTCCGGCCTGAACGAGGTGGTGGTGGTGGGGTACGGCACCCAGAAGAAAAGCGACCTGACGGGGTCTATTTCCCAGATCGGCGCCCAGAAACTGATGGACAAGCCGTCGTTTAACGTCGGCCAGGCCCTCCAGGGCAAGATCTCCGGCGTCCAGGTGGTCAAGCAGGGCAGCGGGGTCCCCGGTGGCGATCCCATGATCCGTATACGGGGCACCAACTCCATCAACACCAGCAGTGACCCCCTTTTCGTGGTCGACGGGATCGTGGGGGTCAGCCATGCCCTGTCCATCCTCAACCCCGAAGACATTACCTCCATCGATATCCTCAAAGACGCTTCGGCCACGGCCATCTACGGGGCCCGCGGCGCCAACGGCGTCATCATCATTACCACCAAGCGGGGCGTGTCCGGCAAGACCCAGGTCGACTACAACGGCTATGTGTCCGTAGGGGTGCTGCAGCGGCATTTGTATACCCTGGACGCCGACCAGCTCATGTATGTATATGAGCAGTCGATGGCCAACGGGGAGAAATACGGCACCATCAACCGCGCAAAGGACTTCAGGGGTCCCTATGCCTCCTCCCTGTCGTATTCGGAAATGCCCTGGCTCTTCAAGCAGGTGCCCAAGGACAGCTACCTGCTGGACCTGGTGGGCAAGGACGGCAACTACTATGCCCCGCGATTCAACAGCGACTGGGAAAGCCTCATCTTCAAGCCGGCGGTGTCCAACAGCCACCACATCGATGTCCGCGGCGGCAGCGACAATGCACGCTTCTCCCTGGCGCTGGGCTATTCCAATGAAGATGGCCTGATGAAGGAATCCTATTACCGGCGCTACAGCGGCCGCATCACGGGGGACGTCAAGGTGCTTCCCTGGCTCGACCTGAGCACCAACCTGAGCTACATCAAGAGCGCCAACACCAACGACGACGGCATCACCCGCTCGACGGCTGAGGTCTGGAGCATTGTCCCCACCCGTTATCCCGACGACCCCGATACCTATGGCATCTATGCCAACCGCTGGGGAACGAACGGGGATTTTAATGTGGGCGAGCAATGGTACAATATCCTGTTCCGCCGCGAGGAGACCTACGGCATTACCCATATCGACCAGGCAACCGGCAGCCTCATTCTCAAGGCGCAGATCACGCCGGACCTGAGTTTTAAGACAGACTTTTCCGTGGATTTTTACGCCTACAAGTACAACAACTACGACGGCAAGTACTACGGCCGCGACGGGAAGGCTGACATCAATACCTCCAACAACTTTTACTGGCAAAACCAGGATTACTTCAACTATGAAAAAACCTTCGGGGAGGACCATGACCTGAGCGCGATGGTGGGGCTGGCCTGGTCCAAGACCTCCTGGGAGAACCTCAACACCTCCAACAGCGTGTTCTTTTCCAATTTCTATGGCTGGCACAACATTGGAGCCGGCGCCGCCACCCGCCCGGTGCCCAACAGCAGCGACGGCATGAGCGCCCTCAACTCGTATTTTGCCAGGCTGAACTACGGATACCGTGGCAAATACCTGCTGACGCTGACGGGCCGCTACGACGGGTCCTCGAAGTTCGGGGTCAACTCCAAATACGGCTTTTTCCCCTCCGCGGGCCTGGCCTGGCGCGCTTCCGAAGAGCCATTTATCAAGGACATCGAGTCCATCTCCAACCTCAAGCTGCGCGCCAGCATAGGGCGCACGGGCAACCAGGAGATCGGGAGCTACGTCACCCAGACCTATGTCGGTGCCTCCGGCGTGGTCCTCGGCGGCTCTTCCTATACAGGCATCTATCCCAACTCCATGGGCAACCCGGACCTGCGCTGGGAAGCCACCACCCAATATGATGTGGGGCTGGAACTGGGGTTGTTCAAAAACCGGGTGAACCTGGAGGTGGACTACTATCACAAAACTACCAAGGATATGCTGCTGGATGTACCCCTGCCATATTCCACCACCACCGGCACGGTCAAGGAGAACTACGGCTCGGTCGAGAACAAGGGCTGGGAGTTCACCGTCAACACCACCAATGTGGACGGCCGGGACTTCCGCTGGACCACGACGGTGACCGCCAGCCTGAACCAGAACAAGATCGTGGAGCTCGGGCCTACCGGCGCCGATATCTATGTCAATACCGGTGCGGGCAATGGCACCTCGGTGTTGCGGGTGGGGGCGCCGATCGGCTCCTTCTTCGGCCTCACCCGCCTGGGCACCTACAGCACCCAGGAGGCCTCCCTGGCCGCCCGTTACGGGATGCAGCCCGGGGACCTCAAGTTCCTGGACAGGAACGACGATGGCAAGATCGACCTGATCTCGGACGGCGATATCATCGGGCGGGCCTTCCCCAAGCTGCTGATGGGCATCAACAACTATCTCCGCTACAAGCAGTTCGATGCCAACCTGGACATCCGCGTCGCTTCGGGCGTGGACAAGGCTTTCGTCCACGAGTCGGCGGAGGACCGGCAACTGGTCTCCGGTGGGCTGAACAGCGTGCTGACGGCCTGGCGGCCCGATCACCAGGACGCTATGGTGGCGCAGGTACGCCCTGGCAACGGCGGGGCGTATTACCAGTCCTATCCCGACACCCACGAGATCTATGACGCCTCCTTTATCCGCGGTGCCGGCGCGACGCTGGGCTATTCCCTGTCCCAGGCATCGGTCAACAAGGTGGGGCTGCAGAAACTGCGGTTCTACCTCAGCGCACAGAACTTTTTCCTGATCACCAAGTGCGCGGGCTATGACCCGGAGGGGAGCTCCCTGGACAAAAGGGATACCCGGGTGCCGAACATCGACAAATACCAGTACCCGACGCCCTCTGTATACACCTTCGGCGTGAACCTCGGATTTTAATGCTAAAACGCGAACCATGCATCATACAGCTATAAAAAGCCACCGGCGCTGGGGCCTGCTGCTTGCCGCGGGAGCCCTGCTTTTCACCGGTTGCAAGAAGTTCCTCGAAGAGACGCCTACGGGCTCCATGACGGACCAGACGCAATTCACCAGCGCCGCCGACGGCGCCGCCCTCACGGTGGGGCCATACCGCTCCCTGGCCCTTTGGGTAGGCGGCGCGGGCGACTGGGGCAACTACCTCCCGGCCACCATGGAATACCCTACCGGCGGCGCTTACACCTCCGATACCCATGTGCAGTTCTGGAAGTTCCAGACCAACCAGGTGTCCGGGGACCTGCACGATGATTTCAACAACCCGTGGAAGAACTGGTACCAGGGCGTCCGCGACTGCAATTTCTCCATGGCGAAGCTGCCCGGCGTCACCGGTCTCTCGGAAACGGAGCGCTCACGGGCGCTGGGAGAGGTACGCACCCTTCGCGCCTTTTACTATTTCTGCCTGGTGCGGTACTTCGGGGATGTGGTGATGGACACCTCCGTCCTGTCCAATGTAGCCGAAGCCGAGCAGCCGCGCAGCTCCCTGAAGACCATCTATGACGAGATCATCATCCCGGATCTGGAGTTTGCCGTCAACGAGAGCGCACTCGAGGACAAGAAGTCTGTGGACGGCCGGGTGACCAAATTTGTCGCCCGGGCGGTGCTGGCGGATGTGTACCTCACCTGCGCCGGCTATCCCTACCAGGAAGTGGCCACGGACCCTGCCAAGAACTGGTGCGCCGAGGGGCTGTGGTCGCAACAGGGCTATCCCGTGCGCACGGCCAGCGCCAAGGACTTTTTGAAGAAGGCCCAGACCCAGCTCAACGCCCTGTACGGTCAATATGCCCTGGGCACTTACGATGACCTCCATGACCCCGCCATGAACAACCGCGGAGAAGCCATCTTCCAGGCCCAGTTCCTGGCCGGCGTCACCGACAATTCCATCGTGGCGCCCTCCCTGCCCGGCCTGAGCCATGTCTCGATGTTCGGCGACGAGTACGGTACCTTTATCCCGTCGATCAATTACATCCATTCCTACGATCCGGCTGACAAGCGCATCCAGGACAGGCAGATGTTCTATTATTCGGACACCCGTTCCACCAAGTACGATCCCAAGGAAGGGCCCGCCGAGGCTTTCGGGCAGCCCTACCTGTATAAATATTACGACAAGGAAGCCATCAAAGTGACCGGGCATTCCGGGCTGAACTGGACATTCTATCGCTATGCCGACATCGAACTGATGCTCACGGAGGTCAACTGGGCCCTGCGCCAGCTTGGCGAAGGCGTTTCCGACAACGACATCATCAAGGGCATCAATGATGTACGGGCCCGGGCGGAACTGCCCGCCTACCGGGCCGCGGACGTCAACGCCCTGACCATCATGGCCGAGCGGGCCTATGAACTGGTCTTCGAGAACAAAATGCTCTGGGACCAGCGGCGTACGCGGCTCTGCCTGAAATACGGCGACGGCCAGTTCTCCGGTATTGAGAATTTCATTGGTCACCGTCCGCCCGACTTTAGTTTTTCGTTTACGGCCATGAACCTCCTGTCGCCCATTTCCGGGCGGGAGATCGCCAACAACCAGCAATGCCTGCAGAACGCCGGATACCTGCCCAAGCAGGTTGGTCAGTAACACGGGTGCTGGGACATAAACCTTTCGCGATATGAAAACAACGATCAGGATTTTTACCATACTGGCGGCCGGCACCTGGATGACGGCGGGATGTACGAAACAGCCCTATTATGACATCCCCACCGACGCCAACGGGCGGGTGGTCATTACCCAGGTGGCCAAAGCGGAAACCAACGGGGTCACGACCCTGGACGACCAGTTTACCGTCGTCGCCACCCTGCCCAACGCCGTAGAAGGCGATGTAATGACCGTAGAACTGCTTAAATTGCAGACACCGCCGAAGGGCGGGGACGACCAGCTCCTGCCGCTGTCGGGGACCCAGAAGGACGCCGTCGTGGGCAGTGACCACAAGGCCTCGGTGACCTACACCCGTGCCGAAGCACAGCTCGAGCAGCCTGGCGACTATGTCACGGTGACCTTTTCGGGGAAGACCGACGCAGTGATCAAGCGCGTCGACCTGGAGCAGGCCTCGACGCTCTCCGGCCCCGAATACGAAGGGAACGACGTGACCCTGACCCGGGGTGCAGGAACGGCCTTCTTCGATGTGCACGTGGATCCCGGCCAGGGGCCCTATACGGGCCAGGTGGTGGTCAAACGGAAGAACGGCAGCAACGCCCCCTGGGAGACCGTGGGCAGCTTCGCCGCGCCGGCCAAGGTACCCGTGTCGGGGGATGACTTCGCCGCGGGAAAGGACACGATGATGTACAGTTTTTCCGCTACCCAGGGCAGCTATACAGACGTCGTCACTACACAGATCATCGTCAGCGCGCCAACCTTCTTCTTCAAAAGAACGGGCATGCTCTCGCTGAAAGATGCCAGCGCCGGCGGACTTAACCTGATGAACGGCAGCGCCCTGCCGGCAGGCAGCCCCAACGCCGTCCTGGCGGTCTCCGGCGGTTCCTTGCTGCTGAAGGGCGGCAACGCCTGGGCTACCGGCGGCAAAGGCATCAGCTTCGTGCCGGCAACCCTGGAGCAATACAACGCCAATGATGCAGCCCTGGCGATGAACCTGTATGCCGCCGGTACGCCGCAGAATGCCGCCGACCCCGCATCGGGGGAGGGGGTCTATGTGTTCCAGCTCCGCTACGGGCCCGGCGCCGCCGACCTGGTCTACGGCATGCTGAAAGCCACCGCCGTCTCCCCGGGAGCTTCGGTGGACATCGAGTACCGTATCGGCCACACCTATGCCCACCTGGCGATGATGGAATGAGGCGAGGGGCATCCAGTCTGACTGCAAACCTGATTAAAAACTGCGCATATGAAAAAATTATCTGCCGGTCCTTCCGGCCGCCAATCGAGAAGAGACTTTCTCAGGAACGCCAGCCTGGCCTCTGCGGGCTTTATGATCGTGCCGCGTCATGTGCTCGGCGGACGGGGCTACATCGCCCCCAGTGACAAGCTGAACATCGCCACCATCGGTGCCGGCGGCAAGGGACAAAGCGATCTGCGCGAGTTCTCCAAGAGCCCTCGCGTCAATATCGTCGCCCTCTGCGATGTGGATGACCGGCGTTCGGCGGAGACCCGCAAAACCTATCCCAAAGCCAAATACTACAAGGACTTCAGGAAACTGCTGGAGGCCGAAAAAAACCATATCGATGCCGTCTCCGTGTCCACGCCGGACAATGTCCATGCTGTGGCCACCCTGGCCGCCATGCAGCTGGGCAAACACGTCTATACGCAGAAGCCGCTGACCCACGACATCTATGAGGCCAGACAGCTGGCCAAGGCGGCCCAACGTTATAAGGTGGTGACCCAGATGGGGAACCAGGGCGGTTCCGGGGACGGGGTACGCATCGCCAAAGAAATGGTGGACGCGGGCCTCATCGGGGAAGTGCATGCCGTACAGGCCTGGACCAACCGCCCGATCTGGGCGCAGGGCCTGCCCCTGCCCGCGGGCCCCTTCGAGGTACCGAAGGAGCTGGACTGGCGCCTCTGGCTGGGCCCTGCCCAGGAGGTGCCCTACAACCCAGCCTATGTACCCTGGAGCTGGCGGGCCTGGTGCGCCTTCGGCACAGGGGCGCTGGGCGATATGGCCTGCCATATGCTGGACCCGGCTTTCCGCATCCTGCCCATTGACTTCCCCACCGAGGTGGAATGCAGCGTCCCCCAGAGCTGGACGGCAGACGGCAAAGAGGCCCGGTACCCCGAAGGGTATCCCGCGGCATCCAATATCCACCTTACCTATCCCCGCACAGACGGGAAGGGCGAGATCATCCTCTCCTGGTACGACGGCGGCTTGCTGCCCAGGCTTCCCGAAGAAATGCTGCCGGGAGAACCTTTTGGCAACAGCGATGGAGGCATATTGCTGATCGGCGACAAGGGGAAGCTGATGACTGACTGTTATGGCGCCAACCCCCGCTTGCTGCCCTCCCGCCGCATGCAGGAGGTGACCATGCCTCCCGTCACCGAACCCCGGGTTCCCGAAGGGCATTATCTGCAATGGGTCAACGCGTGCATAGCCGGATACGGCAATGCCCAGACCAGCTCGCCTTTCGAATATGCAGGTCCTTTCACCGAGAGCATCCTGATCGGTAACCTGGCCATCCGCAGCTGGCAGCTTGAAACCGGCAGCGGTCGCAGGACCCAGCACCCCGGAAGGAAGAAATTGCTCTGGGATGCCAAGGCCATGAAGATCACCAACTTCGATGAGGCCAACGCCTTCGTCAAAAGAGACTATGCCCCGGGCTGGTCCCTGGAATTCTGAACCGGGCCAAGGAGCCCGCAACACCGCAGGTATGAGAAAAAGGCTCAGGCAGCACGGGCCGCAGATGCTGCTCTTGTTGGTATTGCTCTGGCGGCAACCGGCCCATGCCCAAGGGGAAGGCTGGATAAGGCTTTTCGACGGCAAGAGCCTGGAAGGGTGGACGGCCAGCGAAAGCCAGTCGACCTACCGGGTCGAAAACGGGGTGATCGTGGCGCGTGGGCCCAGGGCACATCTGTATTACACCGGCCCGGTCCTGCAGCACAATTTTAAGAATTTCGAGTTTCGCATGCAGGTCAAGACCGCTGCGGGCGCCAACTCCGGCTTGTATTTTCAGACGCATTATCAGCCTGCCGGCTATCCGGACAGCGGCTTTGAGGTGCAGATCAACAACTCCGGGCATGACTGGAAAAAGACAGGCTGCCTTTACGATATCGTCGATTTCGGGGAGCAGTATGCCCGCGACAGCGTATGGTTCACGCTGTATGTAAAAGTCGTTGGCCGCCACGTACAGGTTCAGGTCTATGGCAAGCAGGTCATCTACTATACCGAACCAGCGGGCTTCAGGCCGCCCGCCAACCACCGCGGGCGCTATA